>JALYJH010000099.1 GCA_030775415.1 Acidobacteriota bacterium
ACCTTGCCCGATGTGCTGATGCCGGTCAATGTGCGAAGCAAGTTGGCCTTTGGAGTCGTTGGCATGGATTACGTGTATATTGTCGAGCCCCAGAATGCTTGACGCCTGCGCAATCGTTTTCTTCAGGCCAGCCTCGGTTGAGACATCGTGACCCGACGCAAGCAGGTGGCACGTGTCAAGGCAGAAGCCCACCGGAAGATCCGTCATGCGCGGCGCGAATTCGCGAATCGCCGCCAACTCTTCAAACCGTCCGCCGATTTGCGCGCCCGCGCCGACGGTGCACTCTGCCAGTAGCATTAGCTTCCCGAACTTCAATCCGGCCGCGGCTTGCGCCATTCCTTCGAGAAACCGAAAGATGCCTTGCTCTACCGATTGCCCTCTGTAATTCCCCGGATGTGCCACCAGGTATTCCGCGCCGATAGCGATAGCACGCTCCAGTTCACCACGGAACGCTTCTACGGACTTACTGTAAATACTTTTATCGGCAGCAGCGAGGTTGATCAAATAGTTACCGTGAATCACCAGCGGCGTCAAGTCGTATTTGTCACGAGCCCGATTTAAGAGCGCGATCGACTCTGCGCTGGGAGACGATGCTTTCCACTGCCTTGGGCTTGCCGAAAAAATCTGAAAAGTATTCGCGCCCAGTTCCGCGGCACGCAGGGCAGCGCCTTCGAGCGACTTCGATATGGAGGTGTGCAGGCCGATCCGCATCATCGGGAATCCTTCATAATAGAAGCAAGGTGTTCCTCCGCGCCGCAGCTTTGTTCTTGCTGGCCCTCGCCGCCGCGTCCGCCGCTGACCGGCTGTATCTCAAAGACGGCAGCTACCAACTCACCAATCAGTACGAAGTGAAAGCCGATCGCGTCCGCTACTACAGCACGGAGCGTGGCGAATGGGAGGAGATTCCGCTCGAACTCGTGGACCTGGACCGTACCAAAGGCGAGTTAAAAGAGCGCGAAACGCAACTCGCTGCAGACAATAAGGCTGAGGCGGAAGAGCGCGCCGCTGAAAATCTTGCGCGCAAACAAGTAGCCGCGATTCCTACCCAGGCGGGCGTCTATTATATTCGCGGCGAAACGACAGAAGCGCTGAAACAGGCGGAATCGAAAGTAGTCAGCAACAAGAAACGCACTGTATTGAGAGTCCTTTCGCCAATTCCCTTGGTTCCTGGTAAATCGACGATTGAACTTGACGGCGACCATGCGCCCTTGCACATTACCGATATCCGCCCGGCATTCTACTTCCGCTTGTCCGACTACGAGCGCTTCGAACTCGTTAAGTTGACGCCGTCGAAGAAGGGCGCCCGTGTAGTAGAGAACGTTTCGATTCTAAAAATCAAAGACCAAAGCATGGTTGACGAAACTATCCAGAAAATCGAAACCTTTAAGAAACAAGAGGCTGACTTGCTGTATCGGATCTGGCCTCTCAAGCCCTTGGAGCCCGGCGAATATGCGCTGATCCAATACACCGAAGGCAAAATGAATCCGCAGGTCTGGGATTTCACTCTTGACGCGAAGTAATCATCCGCCGGCGACGCGCCTGAAGAAGAGCAAAGAGTCTTCGGGACATTTTTTCCCAGCGGTATCTTTCGGCGCGCGAGCGGCCTCAATCGCGATGCGCATATGCCAGCGATTCAACGGCCGCGGGCGGCTGAATTTTCCAGCGCTTCATCCATAGGAACAGAATCAGCAATCCCCATAAGTGATAACCGAGATTGGCCCGCCGCTCCAGGTGAGTCTCTAAAAGATTCCTAATGGCTCCCCAGCGAAACATCCCCGAGTCCTGCACGTTATTTTGGCTAAGAGTCTCCATAAGGAGCGGCTTCAGAGTGGTTCGCAACCAGTGGTGTGCCGGAATATCGAAACCCTCTTTCGGGCGCGCCAGCACAGCGCGCGGCAGCTTGTCCTTCATCAGATCGCGCAAGATAAATTTTAGCGAGCCCCCACGAATCTTGAATTCTTCCGGCAGTGAAGCTGCGAATTCCACCATGCGATGATCTAAAAACGGCGGGCGCACTTCGAGCGAATGCGCCATGCTCATGCGATCGCACTTGTTGAGAATGTCATCCGGCAGATAACAGAGCTGATCGAGCCACAAAAAACCATTAAGGTAGCCGTCAGTTTCTCCAGGCGATGGAATCGTGCTGGGTGGATTGTGGGAAAACAAGAGCGCGCGCCGCTGCGGTTCGTCGAAGGTCCCATTCCAATAAAAGTGTGCGTCTATAGGCGTGAGAAGCGAGCCTTCCATCATCCGCCGGAGCTTATACTCCAGCCCGATCTTATCATCGGAAACCGGGAGTAACGCGGCGGCCCGTGCCGCGGCACTTCGCACGTTTCGCGGGAAATGACGCAGCGTTTTCGCGTAACGGTCCGCGAGATAAGTGTTGTAGCCCCCGAATAATTCATCGGCGCCGTCACCGGAGAGAGCTACGGTGACGTCTTGGCGGCACATTTTCGACAGGAACCACACTGGCAGAGCACCAGCATCGGCGCTGGGTTCGTCGGAATAGGTTGCAAACTCCTCGATCGCGCCGGGTAGATCGTGCTGCGGATTCAGATCGAACTCATGATGATCCGTCTGGTAGCGCTCGGCGACCTCGCGGAAGAACTGCGTCTCGTCAAAGGTGCGTCCTCGAAAGGAAACGGAAAACGTTTTGAGGCGCGCCGGCGACGCTTCTGCAGCATAGTGAAGGATGGTTGAAGAATCCAAGCCGCCGCTCGACCACACCCCTAGCGGAGCGTCCGATATCAGATGTTCTGTGACAGCGGAACGCAGCAGCCCATCAAGTTCTTCTTTTGCGGTCGTCAAATCTAAGTGTGGGTTGGGCTTGAACTGCAAGCTCCAATAAGGATGAATCGACACCGTGCCATCCTGCCATTCGAGCCAGTTTCCGGGAACTAGCTTCTGAATGCCTTTTACCAGCGTGTCCGTCCCCGGAACATAGTTGCAGGAAAGATAGCGTTCCAGCGCCCGCAGGTTCATGCGCCGTTCAAGTTCGGGGTGCAGCAGGATAGCCTTCACCTCCGAGCCGAAGTACAAGTTGCCCCCCTGCTGGCGGTAGTAGAGCGGCTTGATGCCCACGCGGTCTCGCGCCAGGATCAAGCGTCGCCTCGACTCGCTCCACAAAGCTGCGCCGAACATGCCGCGCAGTCTTGCGAACGAGCGAACGTCCCACTCGAGGAACGCGCGCAGCACCACTTCAGTGTCACAGCGGGAGTTGAAACGATGTCCCAGTCCTTCGAGCTCACGCCGCAGCTCGGCATGATTGTAGATTTCGCCGTTGAAGACCAGGACGGTGTCGCCGTCGTCGCTGACCATGGGCTGATCGCCATGCTGCAGATCAATGATCTTGAGCCGGACGGCGCCCAGCGAAACATTCGCGGATTCCCAAACGTCTTGGCGATCAGGCCCACGATGGATCAGTGAGCGGGTGATCTCCCAAATGCGCTCGGGTTCCCGATGCCCGTTAGAATGCGTGAATCCGGCGATGCCACACACGGAATTAGTCTAGGCTTCGAGCTGCTCGGGGAACACTACGTAACCCTGCGGCGGCGGGAACAGTTCTTCCAGTAGCATGAGGCGTTTCCGCAAATTCCGGCTGGGCAACTGACGGGGACCCGTGTCGACGTCGATGTCGCAGCAGATGCCGTGCAAATATAGCGTCAGGGTGTCGGCGAAAGATTGCCGCGCATACTCGCGAAATGCCTTACCATTCCGCACGTTCTGTGAGCGCCGCATCGCTTGCTTCAGGCGCCAGCTGGGCTCGTCTACTTCACCGTGGACATCGGCGCTCAATTCGTCGCGCAAAATGCGGATGTAGCGGGTCTCCACATCATCGGTCCAGTGGTCCGCCATCAGCGTCGCAAGCAGATGATAGAAACGGTAATGGTATTCCGCTACTTCCTGATCTTTGAGAGCGAAGGCGAGCACTGTTTCGTCGCCCAGCTTCAGTTGCGTATACGGCGATAAGCGCCCTTCCGGAGGCCGCTCGATCGAGACGTAGTCGGCCGCGGGCGGCGCCGCCTTGCGCTTCTCTGGCCCATCGCCGCGCTCCAGGTACGGCACCAGCAAAATCGAAATCTTGGGCAGCGCCCCCGCAATTGCGGGAGGCAAGGCCGCCACGGGTTCCTCCAAATACTCCTTGAGGTCCTCCTCCGACATCGGAACCGAGGCACAAAAGTAAGAAAACGTGTTGCTGAGCGGAATCATTTCACCGCGAAAGCGCTCGGCGAATTGGGTAACACTTAGCTTCGAAAGGTCTGGTTGAGCCGGCATTGAGTGGCAATCTCATTGTAACCCCCAAGCCAAAGGGACGACATTTGATCGGAACGGCCCTTGCCGTGCTTCACTGGAAGTGCATGGATATCCAAGAAGCCATTGACTGTTCTGAGCATCACCTCTTTAAGAAGTCGCTGTGGCCCTACTTGCGGGGCATTCACCCGCTGGTAGTCCTCACCTCGCCGGTCATTTATTTGTGTTCGATTCCATTCCTGCTGCTGGACCTCGCCGTGACCGTTTACCAGGCCGTGTGCTTCCCGGTCTACGGTATCCAGAAGGTCCCGCGCGCGGACTACTTGGTGTTCGATCGCGGCAGTCTGCGCTATCTAAACGTCATCGAAAAAATCGGCTGCGTATATTGCTCCTACGCCAACGGTCTGCTGGCGTACGTAGTCGAGATCGCCGCTCGCACCGAACAGCATTTCTGCCCCATCAAGCACGCCCGCAAGCTGTTGCGCCCGCATTCGCAGTACGCTAAATTTGTGCCGTATGGAGATCCGCGGGCGTATCGCAAGCTGATTGATCACATCGAGCCTGCCCCGCCTGCAAAGTGACTTTCGGCGTCCGTAGGTCAACCTCTGTTGGTTCGCGCCGGCTCTCGTTGGTTATTCATCAGGCGTAGGGCCCTGATCGTTTATCCAGCGCTTCAAATGGCTCGTCCGCTTGCGCGCTTCCTTATTCTCCGTATGCCGCTCATATGCAACCACGGCGGTGAGTATTAAAATCACCGCGATAGGGAGGGCGATGATCAAAATCTGCCGCATGTCTACAAGGTTAGCAACTCATGGGGACGGCACGTTATTGATATGCTGTGATTGAGCTAAACACGAGGTAAACAGCATGCTTCGATCGTTCTTTTCCTTCTTACTGCTGGCGCTGGCGGGTTCGGCGCCGCTCCTCGCCCACCACTCTTTCGCCGCTGAATATGACGACACCAAACCCGTCAAAGTGATGGGAACGGTCACGAAAGTCGAGTGGCAGAACCCGCACATCTGGTTCTACGTAGACGTGAAGGGTGAGGACGGCAAAGTGGTCAACTACGCTTTTTCTGGGGGCGCGCCCGGCCAGTTAATGCGCCGCGGCATCATGAAGAGCGCCATCCAGATTGGGTCGGTTGTGACCGTCGACGGATTCAAAGCTAAAGACGGTTCCAACAATGCCTTCGGTTCGAAAGTCACCTATCCCGATGGCCGCATGGTGTTCACCGCCAATCAGGACGATCAGAGTAAACGCTAAGAAGGGCGCCATGCAAAAGCTGACGATTCCGTTTTCCTTCTGCGCCGCCGCGCTGGCCCTGGCTCCCTCGCTTTACGCCCAGACGCCTATGCCGCCGGTTCCGCGCACCGCCGAAGGCAAGCCCGACTTTACCGGCATTTACCAGTGGCCCACATACCTCCCCGGCGCGGAGCGCGGCAGAAGTTCCGCAACCACTTTCGACCGCAAGAATTTCGCTCCCCTTAAACCGGGCGGCGAAGCTTTTCTCGAGCCCCGCACCGGCGACCCGCGCCACGACGAACCACGCGACCTCTGCATGCCCGCCGGATTCCCCGCCGGGATGCTTTCCGCCAACGCCATGCAGTTCTTCCAGACCAAGAACTACCTCACCATCGTCCACGAATTCCAGCGTATGTCGCGCATTATTCCGCTCGACGGGCGTCCCTTCCGAAAGGACATTGAGCCTTCCTATTACGGCGACTCCGTGGGCCATTGGGAGGGCGATACCCTGGTAATCCTCACCAAGAATTTCAAGCGCTGGATGATTGACGATTATTTCTACACGAATCCCAAAGAATTTCGCATGCACAGTGACGCCCTGATGACGACGGAGCGCATTCAATGGAAGGATAAGGACACGCTTTCCTACCTGCTGACCATGGACGACCCCAAGATTTTCACCAAGCCCTGGTCCCAGGAATTCCAGATCAAGGCTAAACCGGAATGGGACGCAGTGGGTCTGTTCGAATATGTGTGCGAGGAAAACAACCGCTGTCCCGGCGGTAAGTGCCAGGGCAACTAGTTCAGGAGTCGCGACCTTCATTAAACAAGTAAGCGGTTAGTTAACAGCGTAGCGGGCCTTCAGCGCGAAAGGCGCTATTTCAATGTCGAATTGGTCCCCGCTACTACGCGCCATTTGGTAGGTTCCACGCATGTTGCCAGTCGGTGTCTTAAGGGGACACCACGATGAGTATTGAAAGGACTCGCCCGGCGCCAGCACCGGCTGCTCCCCCACCACTCCCGGTCCCTTCACCTCTTCCGTGTGCCGCGAGCCATCGGTAATGATCCAGTGCCGGCTGACAAGTTGCACGGTCTCCGGTCCCTGGTTGGTGATGCGTACGGTGTATTGGAACACCCAGTTATCTTCCAGCGGCCGCGAGTTCTCCGCTGAGTACCGTGATAAAACCTCAACCCGAATATTTTCGGTGATTGCTTCTGACATCGGCGCAAGCTCTGACCTAGGGTCTGCCATAGTGGAAATGCTCATGATAGCAAGCCTGCAGCGGCCGATTCCTTGCGCACGCCTATCCCCCGGCGATGGCTCCGACTATTAATAAGGGCTCTGTTCCGGAGGCAACGGCGTCCGGCAATAGCTTGTCGGCGGGCTCATGCGACCAATCTTCTGAGCAGGCAAAGAACCGTACAAAGGGACGCCGCTGCAGGCTGACATGATCGCGAATGGTCCCTTGCAGCATGGGATAATTGGCCTCCAGCGCGTCAAGGACGGAGCCAATGGTAGCTTTTCCTGCCACGCTTATCGTCACCTCGCCGTTGGCTCGCGCCAAATTCCGCAGATGCGCCGGCAGCACCACACGAATCGTCACAGCGTCTGTACTTCGACCGATAGCACCGCGGGAAGATCGCGCACTATGGGGGCCCAATTGTCGCCCGCATCTGCCGACGCGTACACTTGTCCGCCTGTAGTCCCAAAGTAGATGCCGCACGAATCGAGCGAGTCCACCGCCATCGCATCGCGCAGAACATTTACGTAGCAGTCGCTCTGCGGCAGGCCTTTGCTCAGCGGCTCCCACTCGTTTCCTCCACTGCGGCTGCGGTAAACGCGCAGCTTGCCGTCGAGCGGGAAATGTTCCGAGTCGCTTTTGATGGGAACCACGTAGATGGTTTCCGGTTCATGAGCGTGAACATCGATGACGAAACCAAAATCAGTGGGCAGGTTGCCGCTGACCTCATGCCAGGAATCACCGGCATTATCGCTGCGCATGACGTCCCAATGCTTCTGCATGAAGAGGACGCCGGGCCGGGAAGGGTGCATCGCGAGGCGGTGTACGCAGTGCCCCACCTCCGCGGTCGGATCGGGAATGTGTTCCGACCTCAGCCCCTGGTTGATGGGACGCCACGTCGCCCCAGCATCGTCGCTGCGGAAGGCGCCCGCCGCGGAAATCGCGATAAAGATCCGGCCTGGAACGCTCGGATCCAACAGAATGGTGTGCAGGCACATGCCGCC
>JALYJH010000100.1 GCA_030775415.1 Acidobacteriota bacterium
CACCGGTGTATCGAGAATTTCAAAGGTTACCAGAGGCTGCGGCAACTTCTTCTCGAAGGGCGTCTCGGCCACAGCCTGGTGGGCCTTCGGGATGAGTGCCACGCTGTCGGCGGAAACTTCCCAGACTTGGTCTCCGGGCCTTGGCTCCAAGCGTTCTAATTGCAACTCGATTGTCTGTCCGCCCACCTCAAAAGTAGCTAGCCGATCAAGGGCCGGCGCCAGGCCATCGGCTTGATCCCCCTCCGGATCGCGGCTTAGAGTTGTGATGTCAAACGGCGTGTCATCGAGCAGGTCCTCAAGTTGCCGCGCCAGTTCCGGACCATCCTTGGCTCGCGTCGCCGCCGGCATGCGCCGCAAATCGAGATAGTAAGTCGCTTTAGAATAATCACGCCTGTGACAGGCTTCTAAAAACTGGAAGATGGATCCCTGAGGCGTGGTGCGGCCTAGCGGATCTTTCACTTCTGGCGCGGGGGTCTGCGCACGTAGGACTAGAGCTAGGAGTAGCGCGACCAGGAATCTAGGCATCTATTCTTTTAATCATAATTGGTTACTCCGCACATTCATGTCTGAAGCCGATCGTTCGTGATTGCGTTGGAATGCGTCACGCAAGTGGCACAGACAAGTGACGGCGTCCGAAGCGAAGAACGGTGCGATGCGCCTGCCGCCTGGTGTGGCAGATTCGCCTTGCGTCGATGCGGCTAACTATTTTGGACGCTGTCGCGAGCGCGTTTTTCGAAAAGAACCTATTGAACGCAATCTCAGGCTGAATCATATCTTCGATTGTCATTTTGCCAGCTCACGGAGAATGAGTTTAACGGCGGCAATGAGAAGTAGAGCTAGACTTGTAAGCTCGACAACGATTTCCTTAATCTGGGCTATTCTGCGGCGTTTTAATACGCTCATCCCCTTTCGAGACGACGGAACTAGTAAGTACGTCAGGCCCGGGGAAGAAATTAAATTTTAGCACGATCGTGGGGCTTAATTTCGGGAAGGTCATCAAAAAATCTACGGAGCATGCCAGTGTTTCTGGATTAGCTTGTATACATACATCCCGAGGAGAAGTAGGGCTCCGGTGCGGAGCAAAAGGGCTTCCAGGATGGTAGATTTCGTTTAAGGGCGCTGCACAGAACTCTCCATTCCTCTTTTCGAGTTCTGGGGAGCTAAACAAATCGTACCAGTTATGTTTTACCGTTTGTCAAAGTTTTCAATTTGCAGAACTTTTTCATATTGCCCCTCTAGGTTGGGATCGTCATACTTGGTGACGTTACTTGTGGGGCAACATAAAGCACAGGGTTGCCGATGGCGACGTAGATGCTTGCTGTCTGCGAGAGATGTGCAGCCCGCGCCACCGATGCAACCGAACCCAGTCGCCGTCTAACCACCGGGTAATTGTTGCGCTGCTTTGGGAATTATGTAATGATTAACTCTCAATTCAAGAGTTAAATTTTTAGCAGGGGAGGAAAATACAAGTATGATCGTTCGACTCTTCGTCGTACTATGCACACTCACGGTATCGATATTTGCGATTGACACGCCGGGCAAGGTCCCAACGGGCGCGAAAGTGTATGTCCAGCCGATGGACGGTTTTGGTACCTACGTGATTGCGGCAATCAACAAGAAAAAGGTGCCAGTCAAGGTAGTAGCTGATCGTGAAGGTGCAGATTTTGAGATTGGCGGCAACGCGGAAAGCCAGAAGGCGGGCTGGGCCAAAATCATATTTGCTGGCTCGGTTCAGTCACACGAAGAAGCTAGCATCAACGTAACCAATCTGAAAACGAACGAAATTGTCTTCGCCTATAACGTCAATAAAGGGAATGCAGCCCGTGGAAAGCAGAGCGCAGCCGAAGCATGCGCCAAACACTTAAAGGAAGTTGTCGGCAAATAGAATTTTCTGCTGCAAGCGATCATGATATGCTGACTCGCCTTGCGTCGATGCGGTAACTATTTTGGACGGCCTTTGTAGCCTTGCGCGATCACTTGGATGCCGATCAGTGCGACGGAGCGCTTGCCGCCTTCGGCTCGGCGCGGCTGCATCAGGCTTCGACGATCCGGCTATGGTGGAGGGCTCCGAGGATGAGCGGCTTGGCGAGTTCCGCCGCGTGCGGGATGAACTGCGTTCCTACTTGAACAGCTTCGCAAAACTCTGCTCCAAGGAAGATGGGTCCGAGTAAACTTTTGGACGTCAATAAGTTGAAGGTCTGCGAAGATGCGCACTCGCCGCCGCGTCATCTGTGCTCCGTATTCTGACAAGCTTTTCGTTTTCTAAATTACTTTCCTTTAATGAACACCGGGCGCATCACTAGCTGCTCAACGTCACAATTTTAGTAATGTATCCGCTCTGGCAGGCGTCACATAGAGTGAATTCCATCCACTTATGGGGTGGAATAGTAGTTCTGACCATGGGCCGGGGATGCTAGCTTATAAACCAGAGGGGCCCTGGAGGGGCGCTTATGACGTCTGCACTAAATGAAATGGCAGTCAACAAACCAACCGATGAGCGAACGCCTACCCCCTCGTCGATCTCCGTGCCGCGGCCTGAATATCCGCGTCCGCAGATGGTTCGGCCGGACTGGCTCAATCTCAACGGCTATTGGGAATTCCGCATGGATGATGCCAACGTCGGACTGGAACAGCGGTGGTTTGACGCCGGAGAGTTTTCGGAACGCATTCTCGTCCCGTTCTCATTTGAGTCTAGGAAGAGCGAAATCCACGACCGCTCTTTCCACCCGTGCGTGTGGTATCAGCGGCGCTTTGAGACTCCACAGGGCTGGGAGCACAAGAACGTTCTTCTGAACTTTGGCGCGGTCGATTACCGGGCCACCGTGTGGGTGAATGGCATTGTGGTCGCGACTCACGAAGGCGGTCACACTCCGTTCCACTGTGACATCACACGGGAAATCACCACTGGCGAAAATCTGATTGTGGTGAGGGCCGAAGATCCACCTACGGACCGGTACATACCGCGCGGTAAACAGCATTGGGAAATGGATCCGGTAACCATTTTTTATGCACGGACCACCGGAATCTGGCAAACGGTTTGGTTGGAAGCGGTTCCTGAGGGTCACATCGAAAGCATACGCATCACACCAAGTCTTGATGGCTCGGTGATTTTCGAAGCAAAGATTTGTAATCCGCACCCTTCCCACTCGATATCCGCCACGGTGTCTTTTGCGGGCCAAAAGCTGGCTAGCGGGACCAGCTTGGCGGATGGGCCGCGCGCGTCAGTAGCGGTGCAAATTGCACAGCCGAAATTATGGTCACCGGATGCTCCGAATCTGTACGATGTGCACATCGAACTTAATGGAGCATCCGAAAGTGCGGATTCAATCGACAGTTATTTTGGGTTCCGGTCCATCGCGACCCAGGATGGAAGGATTTTGCTAAACGGTGAGCCGATTTTTTTGCGCACCGTGCTGGATCAAGGGTATTGGCCGGAGTCAAACCTGACGCCGCCCTCGGATGAAGCAATTCAGGAAGACATACGGCGCACCAAACAGCTAGGCTTCAACGGAGTTCGTAAGCATCAGAAGGTGGAAGATCCGCGATATCTATACTGGGCGGATCGTCTGGGATTGATGGTATCGGCTGAGATGGCGAATGCGTACCTCTTCAACGACGATTCCGTCGCGCGGATGACGCGGGAATGGATCGAAGTAGTACAGCGCGACTATAACCATCCTTCAATCGTGATCTGGGTGCCTTTAAACGAGAGTTGGGGGGTTCCTAATTTGTCGGATGCGCGACAGCAGGCGCATCTGCGAAGTCTGTACTACCTAACCAAATCGCTTGATGACACTCGGCTCGTGATCGACAATGACGGCTGGGAACATACGGAAGTCACGGATTTATTCGCCATTCACGACTACACCGAGACCGGGACCACCTTCGCTCGCCGCTTCGAGGAGGCGGGGGAGAAGGAAATGCCGCTGCCGCGCTACGGGAAGATGTACCTGATCGCGGGGCAGAAATATAATGGGTCACCGATTTTCCTCTCGGAATTCGGCGGAGTTGGCTACATTTTGCCCGAGGATCTTTCGGCGGTTCCACCCAATTCGTGGGGCTACTCCGGAGTTGAGGCTAGCGCTCCAGCCGCATTGGAACGGATCACTGGGTTGTATGAGGCCGTGGCACGCACGCCGCAAATCGCCGGCGTGTGTTATACACAGCTCTATGACGTAGAGCAGGAAGTCAATGGACTGATGACCTACGACCGGCGATTTAAATTCGACCCGGTATTAATCAGGCAGATCAATGGGCTTTTGCCTTAAGCCGTGAGCCGGGCTTCGTCGCCTTCGAGCAACGGCGAGACTGTCCGGCCGATCTGACCGCGGGTTCCCGTCAGTTTGGCGCAAAGCGTCAGGGCCTGCCCAACCACTTGATCCATGTTGTAGTACTTGTACGTCGCGAGCCTCCCCACGAAATGCAATCCGGAAGTAGAGGCCGCGAGGGCTTCATATTGCTTGTAAATCGCAGCGTTCTCCGGACGAGGAACAGGGTAATAGGGGTCGCCGCCATTGCAGGGAAATTCATAGACGATACTGGTTTTCGAGTGCTGCTGACCGGTGAGGTGTTTGAACTCAGTGATGCGCGTGTAGGGGCGGTGCTCGTCGGGATAGTTGACTACCGCGACAGGCTGCAAACGTGCCGTGTCGAGCGTTTCATGCTGAAACTGGAGTGAGCGATAAGGCAGCTTGCCATATCTATAATCGAAGAATTCATCCACTGCACCGGTGTAAACGATCTCCTTCGCCCGCTCCGAACGCATCACGTCACGGAAGTCGACGCCCAGGGCGATATCTATGTTGGGATGATCCAACATGTTTTCAAACATGCGGGTATAACCGCGCAGCGGCATCACCTGATAGGTGTCGGTGAAATATCGATCGTCACGATCCGTTCGGACGGGAATTCGCGCGGTCACGCACGCGTCGAGCTCAGAGGGGTCGAGCCCCCACTGCTTTCGCGTGTATCCGCGAAACATCTTTTCGTACAGATCCCGGCCCACGCGGCTAAGGACCACGTCTTCCGACGTTCGGACAGCGGGCAGCTTCTCGGCTACCGACTGCAGATAGGACTCCATGTCATCCACAGTCAGGTTCAGATTGTAGAGGGAATTTACCGTGTCAAGATTGATGGGAACAGGTACGAGTTTTCCATCCACAAACGCTTTTACACGGTGCTCGTATTGGCGCCATTTAGTGAACTGCGAGAGGTATTCGTACACTTTTCGTGAATTGGTATGAAAGATATGAGGTCCGTACTTGTGCACTAGAATACCGGCATCGTCATAATGGTCATAGGCGTTGCCGCCGACGTGATTCCTGCGATCCACCAGCAATACTTTCTTCCCAAACATTCGGGCCATCTGGGCCGCAACTACTGAGCCCGCGAACCCCGCTCCAGCGATCAAATAGTCATACACGTGCTGCTTCTCCTAATGTTGATTTAGCTACCGCGTTAACTGTGGATTTGCGTGGCGTGAGCGACTCCCGGATCAGGCCGTTCATGCCGGACCATACTGAATCCCACGACATCGTCTCCAGAAATGCGTCCGCACGCTCCCGCCACTTCATGCCCATTTTGCAGCTCATGGCGTGCTCAGCGGCGTCTACGAACTCATCCGCATTGGAGACAATGCGTGCGAGGCCAAGCTCTCCGTAAGGCCGAACTACATCGCGAATCGGGGTGGATATCACCGGCAATCCGGCCGCCAGGAATTCAGGGGTTTTAGTGGGGCTGATGAAGCGCGTTGAGTCGTTGAGCGCGAATGGCATGATTGCTACATCCCATCCAGCGAAAAACGATGGCAGCGCGTTATAGTCTTTCATTCCTAACCAATGGAGATTGTGCGCGCGCGGAACGGATGTAGGATCGATCTTTACAACGGGCCCAATCATGATGAAGTGCCAGTCCGGCCGGCGCGCCGCCACCTCTCGAATCAAATCGAGATCCATACGCTCGTCAATCACACCTGCAAAGCCTAAACGCGGATGCGGCACTTCCTCCTGCTCGCTAGGATCCGTACAGATTGCACGGGCTTGTGCGAAATGAGCGATATCTACACCGCTCGGAAACGGATAGACGCGCGGATGCCGGTCCCTCTTATATTCGAAAAGGCTAACGCCGCCCGTAAAGACCAAATCCGCGAGCGAGAGTAGTTTGGATTCGTTCTGATGAAGGCGCGCGGGAGCGTTCTTGAAGAGCGACAACTCATCCATGCAGTCATAGACAACTGCGGTAGGGTTGAGATCCTCAGGAAATCCATCGAGCCACATAGGGGAGTAGAACCATGCGACCGGCTGTGCGATCGAATGGGACTTAAAAAATTGGTGCAATAGCCGTTTGACGATGATGTTTGCTGAATCAGCGTGGTCCTCTCGCAAATGCGGCGTTACGATATGAACGCCCGTCTGAGCGCATACGGTAGTACGTAGCGTATCCTGGGTCTCAGACTGGAACAACGGTTCTTCGATGAAGAAAACTCTCTGAGTCTTCGCGAAGCGGCTCATCAGGTGTTGCGGCCGTTGAAATACAAAGTTCCAGCGAAGATGCGAGAAGCACACTAAATCTGGTGTGTATGATTGTTTCATGAGGCCACGCCCCTTAAACCTTTCCATAAGTTTTCCTGTCTTCTGATTTCATCCGCCAAGGGTTGATAGATGTCACGGGCGCCATCACTGTTGGGATAATCCCAAAGTCCGTTGTAGCAATGGCGGTCATCGTTCCACCCTGGATGGTTCAGGATTGGATACAGGCAAATTCCATGCACTGGAACGCCTGCCTGTTGCGCCGCACTGACTTCTTCGCAGATGTACCGAAACCACACAGGACGTTTAGCATCTTCCGTGCCAGTCTCCGCTACGAAGAGGGGTCGCCTATATCGCTGATAAACTTCCTGAAGAATATCCCGGAAGGGCCGGTAAGCCGGCTCGCCCCGAAAAATGGTTTTACCGTGGTTCCACCATTGATTGCTGTCGTAATAGTTGATGCCAATTACATCAAAAAGATCTTCTTTTCCGCCAAGCTCCGGGCTTACGCGGCCTGTGAGCATATCCCAGGCCTCAAACATGGAAGTGCGATATTCTTCAGCAGACCGCACGTCTTCCGGCCGCGTCGGATCCCCCACAATGTGTATCACCGGCTCTGGCGATACCAGGCGTACGCCGGGTAATTCTTTTCGAATTTCGATCGTGGCCTTGATGGCGGCTTTCACAAGCTGGCGTTTCATTTCCGAGCCCCGACGCCGCTCGAAAGGAAAGATGTGAGCGTCCTCACCGCCCCCCCAGGACAGGAATGAAATCTCGTTGATGGGCGCAATAAATACTTCTGTCGAGGTCTTCTCGCGCAGTAGCGATGCAAATCTTGCGGAGAGCTCAGCAAACGAGTCCACCCAATCGCTGCTGAAAACATCCAGAAAATCCGGCCAGCCAAAGTGCAGCACATCCCATATGATTTGAATTCCCATCCGCTGGGCGGCTTCAATCATGGGCAGGACGGACGAAAAATCGTAGCGGCTCCGCTGGCGTTCAATCAAGTGCCAGCGAATGCCTTCTCGGACCGTTCGAATTCCGATATCCAAAAGCCGTTGATAATCTTGTCGTAAGTAGCGGTCATGATACGTGGATGCAATAAGATCCAAGCGTCGACCGCTTGCGGTCTTATGCGTGGAGCACTCAAACCCTGCTTGTAAAAAGCTACAAAACACGAATGGCCTTATTGGGG
>JALYJH010000101.1 GCA_030775415.1 Acidobacteriota bacterium
GAAGTAAAACCTATGGCGGCTTTTTCGATTCGCAATCCCTATTTCATCATCGTCATCTGTCTGGTGGTCGTTGTGCTCGGCGGCGTTGCCGTTTTGGGCATGCCGGTAGATCTTTTCCCCGCCATCAACCTGCCTCAGGTGGTGGTAGCTACCTTTTACTCAGGAATGCCCCCGCAGGACATTGAGGCTAACATAACAGCCCCGCTGGAGCGTTTTTTTACACTCGCTAGCGGCATCGACCACATGGAGTCGCACTCCATCTTAGGCGTCAGCATGATTCGTGTCTTTTTTCAATCCAACACCAGCGCCGATGCCGACGTAACTCAGCTTTCGAACCTCGCGTTGGCTGATTTGAAGCGCCTCCCGCCGGGAACTCTACCGCCCGTCGTTTTGAAATCTGATGCCTCGAGTCTGCCGGTATCGCTGGTCGCGGTGAAAGGCACCGGTCTTAGCGAGACCCAGCTCCACGATTTTGCCCAGTTCGCCATCCGCAACCAGATTGTGACCGTGCCCGGTGTATCCATTCCCGCCACTTTCGGCGGAAAGTACCGGCAGATCATGATCCATGTCGATCCTTTCAAGCTTCTTTCCCGCGATCTCAGTGTGATGGACGTCGTCAACGCCGTGAACAATCAGAATCTGATTCTGCCGGCGGGCGATGTCAAGATGGGGCCGTTCGATTATTACATCTACTCCAACAGCTTGGTAAACAATATGGCCGAGCTGAATGATGTGCCGCTCAAAACGGTCGGAGGCTCTTGGGTCCGGGTCAGCGATGTAGGACACGCGGAAGACTCGAACGCCACGCAATACAATATTGTGCGCGTCGATGGACAAAAATCTTCTTACATCCCCATTCTCAAACAAGGCGGTGATACCAACACGATTCAGGTGGTCAACGGCGTCCGCGCCGTGATCGGGCATTTATTCGACATTCCAAAGCAGATGAGCGCCGACCTTCTCTTCGACCAATCCGTCTTTGTGAAGGAAGCCATCAATACTGTGTTGCACGAAACTCTGATTGGGCTGGGGCTGACCAGTCTCCTGATCCTTTTGTTTCTGGGAAACTTCCGGGCGACCACTGCCGTGCTGCTCTCCATTCCCATCTCGGCGCTCGCGACCTTCATCTTTCTGAACCTGGGAAACGCCACCATCAACACGATGATCCTGGGCGGACTCGCGCTGGCGTTTTCCCGCGTCATCGATAATTCAGTGATCTCGATTGAAAACATCTTCCGACACCTGGAAATGGGCGCAGCGCCGGCAGTCGCCGCGGAAGTGGGCGCCTCGGAAGTGACGCTGGCCGTGCTGGCTGCGACGCTAGTAGCAGTGGTCGACTTCTTCCCAGTCACGCTGCTCTTCGGCGTCAGCAAATTCCTGTTTTCGGCGTTGGCGTTGTCATTTTGCGTTGCGCTGGTGCTTTCGTTCATTGTCGCGATCACCGTTATCCCGCTGTTTTGTTCCCGTTTCTTAAAGGCCGTTCCGCATGCCCACGGAGAACCTGGTGACGCCGCCCATAGAGCCAAACTTTCCTGGGGCGGGCGCTTCAATGCGGCCTTTAATCGAGGATTTAATGGCGTACTGAATGTGTACGAAAACCTGGTGCGGCGCGCGACGCGTTTTCCGATCTTGACCGTGTGCCTGCTGATGGGCGCGTTTATCGTCAGTCTCGGCCTCTTCCCCTTCCTGGGGCTTTCGTTTTTCCCGCGCTCCGATGCCGGGCAATTCACCATTAACCTGAAAGCGCCAACCGGCTCCCGGATCGAACTGACGAATGAATACGTATCCCGAGTGGAGAATCTAATTAAACGGACGATTTCGCCACACGACTTCCGTATCACTGTTTCCAATATCGGCGTCGTAAACGACCTCTCGTCTCTCTACACCACCAATGCCGGAGAATACGAAGCCACTATTCAGACGCAGTTGAACGACGATCATACGACCAGCAGTTTCGAATACATGGACCGCATCCAGGCCGCGATGCACCAGCAGTTCCCGGAGCTTCGAACCTTCGTTCAAAGCGGATCGATGGTGGACGCCGTACTGAATACGGGAATGCCCGCGCCAATCGACGTGCAGGTGACGAGTTCCGATCTTCCGGGCGATTTCAAGCTGGCCCAGGAACTGGCGGCGCGCATCTCGAAGATCAACAATGTGTCTCAGGTGTACATTCCGCAAGACATGGATTATCCCGGTCTGCGGATGGAAGTGGACCGGGTGCATGCCGCCGAACTCGGCCTGACCCAGAAGGAAATTGTAGATAACGTGATCACGGCGTTGAATTCGAATGCGATGATCGCTCCCAACTATTGGTCGGATAAGCAGACAGGTAACAACTACTTTCTGACGGTTCAATACTACGAGAACGGCGGGGCAGCGATTCATTCGCCGCTGGATCTTAAGAATATTCCGCTGCGCGCGCCTGGCCTCAAAGATCCCACCACTCTGGATACGGTAGTGAAGCTGGTAAACCTGCAAAGCCCGACCCAGGTAGACCACTACCAGATTCAACGAACGGCCGACGTTTATGTTACTACTAAGTCCGAAGATTTGGGCCGTGTCACCACGGCAATCCAGAACCTTGTAGCGACCATTCCGCATGCGGCGAGCATGCGCGTGACCCTGCGCGGCATGGTTCTTGGTATGCAGCAGTCATTCCGCAGCTTCGCCATTGGGCTTGGTCTTTCGTTCGTTCTGCTATACCTCATCCTGGTAGCTCAATTCCGCTCGTTCATCGATCCCGTGCTCATCATGCTGGCAATCCCGATGGGCCTGATCGGCGTTCTGGTGATCCTGGTCCTCACCGGAACAACCTTGAACGTGATGTCTCTGATGGGGGTGCTGATGCTGGTTGGTATTGCGGCTTCAAACAGCATCCTGATCGTGGATTTCGCGCACCGGCTCCGTGAGCAAGGCATGCCCGTGAACGACGCCGTGATCACATCCTGCCGGGTCCGCTTGCGGCCGATTCTGATGACGTCCTTTGCAACCATCCTTGGGATGATTCCAATGGCGCTCAAACTGGGCACCGGCGCCGAGCAATATGCGCCCATGGCCCAGGCCATCATTGGCGGCCTGAGCGCTTCTGTCCTTTTGACCATTTTTATCGTTCCAGCGGCTTATATTGTGATTTATCAGCGCAGGGAGACCGTAGCACGAAATGCTTAGCAAGTCGCTTATCACCCTTATGACTTTGTGGGCCGGCAGCATTGCCCTAGGGGCTCAGGCTCCCGCCGCGCCCGCGTCTCAGCAGCCCGCTTCCCCCACCGTGCCCCAAACTTCACCGGCCACTCTTCCCTCCGCAACGGCGCCCTCGGGTCAGGCCGTTCTCACTCTGCCCCAAGCCACCGCGCTGGCGCTACAGAGCCATCCGCAGATTGCGGCTGCCCGGCAAACAGCGGCGGCTGCCGGCCAACGAATCACGGAAACCAAAGCTCCCTACTACCCGGTAATCAACGGCGAAATTACGGGCAGCCAGGGTTTCGCTCAAAGCCGCCTCGGGGCGGGTGCTCTTTCTGCTTCGCAGCTCTTCAGCCGCTTCGGATCGGGGCTTCAACTTACGCAGCTGGTAACCGACTTCGGAAGAACCAAGAATCTGGTCGCGCGATCGCAGTACCAGGCGCAGGCTGCCGACCAGACCACGCAGGCAACCGTCTATGACACGGTGCTGGGAGTCAACCGCGGATATTTTGGAGTCTTACAAGCGCAGGCCTATGTCACCGTCGCAAACGAGACTATTCGAGCGCGCCAG
This sequence comes from Acidobacteriota bacterium, assembly GCA_030775415.1. Lineage (GTDB taxonomy): Bacteria > Acidobacteriota > Terriglobia > Bryobacterales > Bryobacteraceae > Palsa-187. Next base: position 3,755 of record JALYJH010000101.1, read on the forward strand.
ACGCTGACCGACCAAGTAACTGCTCTCGCAAATGCCAACCTCAAATCCGCGTTAGATGTAAGCTTCGCCAACGTGAATCTTTCCGAGGCCAAACTGCTTCTGATTCGCTCGCAGGACGCAGTGGAGCAAGCCTACGCCGACTTGGCCCGCTCGCTCGGACAAGACCAAGTCGTCCGCTACCAGCTTGCCAGTGTTGCTTCCCCGGAAGCTCCGCCCACGAGTCCTGAGCCGTTGATCGCGGACGCGATTCAAAATCGGCCGGAGCTGCGGGACCTGACGTTACAGCTGCAGGGAGCGCGGTCGTTGGAGAAGGCTGAAGCCGATCTCTCCCATCCGAGCGTAAGTCTGATAGCTGTCGGCGGCGGACTGCCTTATCTGAACCAGGATCCGCGGGTCGCCCCATACGGATACGAAGGGGCCGCTGTGAACGTGGAGATCCCCATCTTGAACGGCCATCTGTACTCGGCTCGCAAGGGGGCGGCTCATTACGAAGCCCTGGCGACCGGCGAGCGCCTTCGTAACCTCGAGCAACAGATCCAGCGCGACGTACGCTCGGCCTGGATATCCGCGTCAACCGCGTATCAGCGAATACCCGTGACCGAACAGTTCATGAAGCAGGCGCAGTTGTCGCTGGAACTGGCGCAGGGCCGCTACAATCTCGGCCTCGCATCCATTGTCGAGATCACGCAGGCGCAGCTCAATCTGACGCAGGCTCAAATCGAAAACGTGTCCGCCATCTACGACTATCAGATCGCCTACGCTCAGTTGCAATACACTATCGGTGCGTTGCGATAGCGCACGTTCATCTGTTGCTCAGGAACCGAGGTTCCCCGGGAGCTGTTAAGGGGATCATGGGCGTGACGTTCCCTCATTCTGGCTCAAAGGGCTGCGCGAGACCGGAACCACCAGTGAGATCAGGGCTCGACAAAACCGGCGGTCCGTAACAGCCAGGAGTCGCCGCGATGCCCGGGAATGGAATCGGGCGCCATAGCCGGGGGAGAAGTAAGGCCATCCGAAAGGTCCCGTCACAAATACCGAAGCAGCGAGAAGTGTAAGAGGCCGACCACGGATCCCAAAGCCACTGGGGACCGCGTGATCGGGCGGCGCCGCTATTTTCCTGCGCAGATAATCGGCTTTCCATGCTGAGTTGTTCAGAACGGCTCCGGCTCCATGAGAGGAGGGCATTGCTGGGATCGGGATTGGTCCGAAATACACGAAAGCAGCGCGTCCCAACGCCGAGCCCAGCAGTGGCGACAAGTTGCTGGTCGTCCTTGTTCAATAGGGCTTGGCCCGCATAAACAGCGACCACCGAACGCTCTTGGTTGAACTCGTACAATCCGGGATTCCGCACGATAGCGGTCACACCATCCTGCTCCACGGTGAGAGCCGCACCCGGATCGAGAACCTCTACCAACGCTTCACCTCTTTGCAGGCGGGTTCGGATTTCACAGGTCCCCGTGTTCTCCAGCAATAATTCGCTCCACTTGCCAATCCGGAGGAAGCTTCCCGGGCTGAGTAAAATTTCTGCCATGCCCTGTCCCGTTCTTATTCTGCGGCCGGGCTCAAGGGTTAGCGGGGCGGCGTTGAATGGGTTTACTGGGGCTCCATTAATGGAAACCTCGCCTGTGATTGCATTCATTGTCCAAGGTCGGGCTGATCCGGTACTTGGCGGGGCGGCCATCATGGCGATCGAGCAGCCCAATATCAGTGGAATCGGTCCAAAAAGATCCAATTTCGGCAGGGGACCCATGCGTCACCTTACACCTTCAGTTTAGATCGTTAGGATGGATTTAACCATCGAATTCCGCCCTATAGACTGTTCAGCCATGCGCTATGGGGGGGGGGCTAGTTCGCGTAGCTCCCGGCGTGTCTCAACTTCCTCATCGGTCAAACGAGCGTCGTAGATCGAGCGAGGTGCAATGGAGCGCGCCACTAGCGTAGCGGTAGCGACAGCCAGCAACAGGGGCACGATAAGTGATCGGTTCCGGCCAGTCAGCTCCATCATCAGCACTACCGTCGAGATCGGGCCTTGCGTAGTGGCCGCAAGGATGCGGCGAGCCTTCTCGGCGGACCGGGACGACGAAAAGCGTGTTTGGTCTAGTTAGATCGTGCCGGATGGTGAGTAGCTCACTAGTTTCTGCAGCATCACTTTAGTCTTAGTCAACTTGATCACCACTAGTGACCTTGTCGCCTTTCTTGAGGCTAAGCTGCTCGGCGCTCCTACGAGCAATACGCTTTCGATCTCTTTCCGATGGGGACGATACATGCGCCACGACGTCGCCGAGCATGACTTCCACTATTTTTCCTTCTGCTGAAACCGAGCTCGATCTAGTTAGTAGGTCTGATTGGCAACGCAGCGGATACACCCCGAATTACTGCGTTCTTCCGGTCCAATAACTACGAGTCCGCCGTCAATCCCTCGGGCGTGACGGGAAAAATAACTTTTTACGAAGGTATAAGATTGCTAGGCACGGCGGCCGTTAGCTCCGGTTCAGCCGCCATTCAAGCTAAACTTCTCACGCGGGGGCGGTCGCGATCAGCCTGGGGACAGCGCAAGGAACCTTTGGAATTCCCACTTACTTCGCCGCCAGCGGCGATTTCGTCGCCGGAGACTTCAACCTGGATAGGATTCCCCCAAGAGTCTCAAGCACCGTCGTCCGATCCATTCCGTGGCGGACGCCCGATTTCGTCTGGGACCGTGCCGTGTCCAAAAACGTTACATAGGCCAACAGCCGCGACCACTTCTTGCGCTTCTGACGTGACTCCCATAAGCCGCAGCACGATCACCGAGACAGCGGCTGACCTGCAAATTTGGACGACTCAACTACGATTGTGAAACTTGAGGAAAACCACAAGCTACAAAATCATCTACAATCGATTTTTCGGGCATCTTGAAATGCCCACATCAGCGTGATTTCATGGGTCGCGGTGACCTGCCTCGATTTTCTCAGCCAGTCATAACTGAGGATTTCAAGATTTCGGCAAACTCGTTTGGCGTTCGGTAGCCCAAGCTGCTGTGGGGCCGATCGCCATTGTACTCGTTCCTCCACGCTGCTATCTTCACTCTGGCATCGAACAAATTTCGAAACCAGTGCGCATTCAGACATTCATCTCGCAGCCGACCGTTGAAGCTCTCCACGTGGCCGTTCTGCATCGGCTTCCCCGGTTGAATATGGATCAGTTGAATCTTTCGCTCTTCGCACCAGCTCAAAAAATGCCGACTGGTCAGCTCAGGCCCGTTATCGCAACGAATCGCTTCCGGGTTTCCTCGACGTTCCACCACCGCTTCTAAAGCCCGCGTCACCCGACGGCTCGATAAACTCACGTCGACTTCTAAGGAAAGGTTTTCTCGCGTAAAGGCATCCACCACCGTTAAAACACGAATGCCTCGACCTGTCGCCAGGGAATCCGATACGAAATCCAGCGCCCACTCTTGATTCGATCGCACCAAATGCGACGCCACGGCCACCCGCGCCAGTCGCTTCCGCTTGAGCCGCCGCACCATCAGGCCCTCAGCTCGATACAGCCGATACACGCGTTGCGCGCTTGCCTTAAATCCTCGCTTAGTCACCAACGCATGCAGGCGCCGATATCCATACCGCGCTTTCTGACGCGCGAGATTCACCAGCTCCTGTCTCAGCGCCGCGTTGTGATCCGATCTCGGTTCGTAACGATAACTGCTTCGATCCAGTGCGATGAGCTTGCAGGCCCGACGCTCGCTCACCCCGAGTTGCTCGCAGGCGAACGCCACATCGGTCCTCACGCCGGCAAGCTCCACCCGTTTTTTCGGATCACCGCTTTCAGCACTTCCTTGTCGAGGCTGAGATCGGCGACCAGGTGTTTCAGGCGCCGGTTTTCATCCTCCAGCCCTTTCAGCCGCTGTGCCTCGTTGACGTCCATGCCCCCGTACTTCGACTTCCAGGTGTAGATCGTCGCGTCACT
>JALYJH010000102.1 GCA_030775415.1 Acidobacteriota bacterium
CCGATGGCGTCGACAGCCCGGCCCTGTTTCATCAGGCGCTTTCCCTCTTCGTAGGCGCGCGCTGCTGCTGCACGGCTCTCAGCCCGTTCCGTTCTGGCAAGCACCGTGTCGAGCAGGAAGAAAACCGCGATCGCTGCGACTGATAACAGGAGCGTGCGCAGCAATGAGAGGCGGGTGACGGTTGGTGCCATTCTTAGCTACTCCTGCGGCTCCAACTCTTCCGAGGGCTGATTGACCCCGTAGAAGTCCAGAATGTCATCCAACAATACAATTCCCAGGAGTTGGCGCACGTTGGCGCGGCTTACGACGGGGAGTGCCCGCAGGCCGCTCGATCCCATGCGTTCGAGCGCCAGGCTCAGGGGATGATCCGGGTGAACATGGGTGGATTCCAAGTCGTCATGGAGAAGATCGCGCACGGTTTTTGCCGAGAGGCCATTGGCTCGCGCCTTTTCCAGTTCTGTCGCGCGGAGCATGCCGTAGAGACCCTGCCGATCGGCAACTGGCCAGGTGTTGAGTAAGCTGTCCTTCACCTGTTCGAGAGCGGTGATCGCCGGGGCATCGGGCGCGAGGACGATAGGGGCTTCCCGCATGGCGTGCGCCACTTGCGATCTTCCGGCTTGCGCGCGCGCTTCGGCGGTAGGCAGGTGGATGCCGTCCTGTTCGGCCAGTGCTTCATAAATAGGCACCTTCTGGAGCCTCGACGCAATAAAATACGCGATCAAGTTGGAGACCATCAGAGGAACGATAATCGTGTAGTCACGCGTGACCTCAAAGATCATGATCACGGAAGTAAGCGGCGTGCGGACAATTCCGGCGAATGCAGTGCCCATGCCCACCAGGGCGTAGGCGCCCGGGCCCGCCGTGGAAGCGGGGAAAAGAGTGTGTGCGACACTGCCCACCGCGGCGCCCATCATGGCTCCGATGAACAAGCTGGGCCCGAAAATCCCTCCGGCGTTGCCGGACGAATAGCACATACATGTGGCGACGATCTTGAGCAGGCCGAGGACAACTACGGTTTTAAGGACCACGTCACCGTTAAGTACCTGTTCCACGAAGGTGTAACCGACACCCATCACATCAGGCGCGAAATAACCCATAATGCCTACTGCGAGGCCACCAGCCACCGGCTGGAGCCAGACCGTATATCGTGGGAGCTGCGCGAACCATTCGCGCAAGTGCAGCAAGAGTTTTACAAAAACCGTGGAGCCGAGCCCGCCGACCACACCGAGAACCGCATAAACGGCCAGCTCCCAGGGGTTAATCAAGCGATAGCCGGTGACATGGAACAACGGGTCATCGCCCAACACCAGATGCAGCACCATCCAGGAGGTAGCGGAACTGAGGACCGCCGTTCCAAGGACAGTAGCGTTCAGGTCGCCCATGATTTCTTCAAGCGAAAACAGAACGGCGGCGATGGGCGTGTTAAACGCGGCGGCCAGCGCCGCGGAACAGCCTACCGGCACTAATGCCTTGACCTGTTTCGTACTCAGCCCGGAATTTCGCGCGATTACCGAGGCCAATCCGGCACCGATCTGGACCGATGGGCCCTCGCGTCCCAAGGCCATGCCTGTGGCGAGCGAGGCGGAGCAGCACAGAAATTTTCCTGCCACCGTGCGGAAAGTGATCCGTCCGTCATGAATGAACAAGGCTGCTTTCGTCTGCGGAATTCCGCTCCCGCGCGCGGCGGGGAAAAAGCGCCAGAGCAGATAACCAGTGACGAAAGAACCGGCGGTGGGTACCAGGATTCTGCGCCAACCTGAACCTCCGGCGGGGTACATGCGAGCGGCGAGCCGTCCGGTGAGTAAGATGAACGCGACCACAGCCAAGCCCACGAGGGCGCCGATCAGGAGGCTCAGGACAAGGGTGAGATGGTTCTCGTTGTGGCGGAGTTCTTCCAACCAACGACGAACCTTGAGAACAGGAGAGGACGGCGAGAGCGGAGGCTGCTGCGGCGCCATCAAGGTGTTATGATCCCCTTCCTTACTGCATAGAGGACAATTTCGGCGGTGTTGTGGACTCCCAGCTTCTGCATCATGTTGGTGCGGTGCGTCTCGACGGTGTAGGGACTTAGATTGAGCACGGCGGCGGCTTCCTTATTCGATTTTCCCTCCGCGAGGAGCTGCAAAATCTCGCGTTCCCTCTCAGTCAACAGATCATAAGAGTCCTGGAGCCCGCGCTTTCGTACCAAACGTACCTCATCGGCGAGCAAGGCCCGGGAAATCGCCGGAGAAAAGTAAGGCTTTCCGGCGGCGACGGTGCGGACGGCGCGCTCGATGTCTTCGTCGGCGTTGTCCTTGAGCAAATAGCCGCGAGCTCCGGCATCCAGTGCCTTTAAGACATAGCTCTCGTCGGTATGCATCGTGACGAAGATCACACCGATGGGCGCGTTCTCGCGGATGACTCTTGCGGCCTGCAAGCCATTGAGCAGCGGCATAGCGATATCCATAATCACGATGTTGGGTTGTAGCTCCGCGGCAAGACGCACGGCTTCACGGCCATCCGCGGCTTCCCCGACGACTTCCATCCCGGAGAGGCGGTCAAGCAGAAGTTTCAACCCGGCCCGTACGATCCCGTGATCGTCCGCGATCAGGATGCGAATCATCGCGCATCTCCTTTACCGTATCCTTCGCTGAGAGCCGGGTCTTGGCTTTGGGCATCGGCAGGCGGAATTCAGTCCGGGTGCCTTGCCCCGCTGTGGAGATGACTCGAAGATGCCCGCCCAGCTCGCGTACCCGTTCTTCCATACCGACCAAGCCTAACCCATTGCGGCGGACGGCCTCCGTGTCAAACCCGCAACCGTTATCGGCAATCGTTCCGACAACCCATCCCCCGGATGCCTTGAGTGAGACTTCGACTTTATGCGCTCCCGCATGCTTCGAAATGTTCGTGAGGGCCTCCTGAACCACCCTGTAGAGACAGGTGCGATGGGTGTCGGGAAGATGATCGAGTGCCGGATCCAGGGCGGCCTCGATTTCCATGCCGCTCGAGCGTGAAATTTCTCTGATCAGCCACGCCAGGGCCGGAGTCAGGCCGAGATCGTCGAGCATGGAGGGCCGCAGCAGCATGGCGATGTCGCGCACGACGCGAAGAGTTTGTTCGACAATGCTCATGGCGTGGGCGAGGCGGGAGGGAAATTCACTGCCGGAATCGCCGCTGGTTCGCGCCATACTGGACAACTCCATGCGGAGGCCGGTAAGCATTTGCCCCACCTGATCGTGCAATTCTCGCGAGAGATATTTTCGCTCTTGTTCCTGGGCCGTTCGCACCTGCGCAGACAAGCGCCGCAGTTCCGATTCGGCCACTTGGGAATGGTGTTCGAGTGCAACCATGCGGGCCAGCGTCACACCAGCGATGCCCATGCCGAGCAACAGAGCCAAGCCGGTGGTCCAGGCCAGGGAGGCGCGAAAGTCCTGATCGGCTTTAGTTACGCGTTCTCGCTCGCGGGAGAAGTTTTTGGTCATCATCTGCTCGACTTGGCTGGCGAGGGCCACGATCTCTTCGCGGCGGCGCAGCCTCTCCCTAAGAAATTCGGCACGACGGGCGTTCTTCTCCGCAAGACTTAAATCCAGGGCCATGCGGGTGGGATCCAGGTAAGTCTCGACTTCCGGGCGAAGACGCGCCAAGGCGGCTTTCTCTTGATCCCCTTGCGCCAATGCCGCCAAGATGCGGAAGCTGTCCTCGGTGCTGATTCGAATCTTTACAAACTGGTCAGCATATTGCCGCGCGTGAGTCGGGTCGGCGTCGAGCAGGTAGTCGCGCGTCAGGATTGCCGTCAGATACACGTCGGCGCGCAGGGCGGAGAGCGCGTTTCCGGATTCTAAATGGGCGTTATGCAGCGCCGCGACCCGGAGCTGCGCGGTGGTGGCATTTCGCCCAATCGCGATGGCTGATGCTCCAATGATGAGCAGCAGAGCGGTAAAAGCGACGCTGAGAAGAACAGACCTGCGTACGCGCACGGATGGCCCCATGTCCAGTGTCCCTCGAAATGCGCGACGGCGGAAGATAGTCACTCTTGCCGGGCGGCAAGTTGTACCCGCTTGAACTGGAAGGTTTCCGTTTTTCCACTGGGGACGATGGGAATCACTTCCATTTCCATGACGTCGCCTTGAGGAAGAATCTTGAAGCGCCGTTTGACGACGTCGGAGCCTTTGGTTTCCATTTCGACGAGGAACGGCCCGTTGTACCACATGGAAACAGTGGCTTTTTTCCCTGCTGTTTTGACCTCACAGGACGCGCCCCCGGTGCTGCACGCAAAATCCGCAACCTTATTGGTGCCCTCCAGTTGAGTGACGCGAATGGAGTTGTTGTCGGCCGTAAAACTCCAAGACGAAGACGGGCTGTTCTCCGCGGATTGCCAGGAACCGAGCAACTTCTGACGATCATTTTGATCGTCTGCAAGAGCTGCCGCGCTGAGGGAGAGTAGCAAAATTGTAGTCACGGGAACGGGTCGCATCACGTGTTTGCTCCTTTCATAAATTTACTCACGCTAAAAGAGCCTCTCTCCGAGCCTGATCTAGAGGCCGGAGAGAGGTTTGCCTTAGGAGAACCACTAGCGTGAGGCGGTAATGTGAGCCCTGCGGTTCTTCTGCCAGCAAGCTTCGGTCTGATCCGTACAGACGGGATGATCTTTCCCGTAACTGATCACCGTAAGTTGCGCGTCAGGGATGCCCATGGTAGTCAGAAATTCCTCGGCTGCGCGAGCCCGCTTGTCGCCCAGCGCGACGTTATATTCCTCAGAGCCGCGCTCATCGGCATGGCCCTCGATCACCAATTTTTGACTGGGGTAATTGGCCAGGATGTCGCGGATCACGCCGACGTCGTCTTTGAGCACGGTGGTCGCGTCGGTCCGTATTGTGGCTTTGTCGTAGTCGAACAGCGCGTCTTCCAGGCGGGCCAGCCGGTCGTTGAGCGTCGCGCGCTCCTGTGGGGTCATGGTCGCGGGGCGGGCCGCTTGCGTGGTTTGGCCAGGCGTCACACTCACGGGGGCAGGCCTGGGCGCGGCCCTCGGAGCGGGCGCCGGCGCAGCCGCTACCACTGGGGCCGGCGGGGCTGGCCGGGAAGCCACTGGAACGGCTTTATGGCAGGCGGCGGTGGATATAATCCCCACTAAGCCGAAGGCAATTAGAATTTGCTGCCGCATCATTTTAGAAGCTCCTCTTTAACTTAGTTGCCGGGCGGTCAAGTCTGATCTCGATTCAACCGCAAAGCTCAAGCTATATGTCTAAATCTATCAGACATTAAAAGATGCAGATGGACCATCCCGTAAAGGCACCAAAGATTCTATTCGGACGCGGGCCCACTAGACCGCAGCGTTCCCGTGATTGAACTGTTCATCGCGATCTGAATGGCTGTGGGCTTGAGGCTTTGAACAGAGCGCTGGCTATCGGCGGGAAGTCCTATTCAAGCGTTTAGGTGGAAGGTCCTGCGGAGTTCACGGTCAAGGCAGTCACGTTGGAGATGTTGGCGCGGGATCGGGGAATGAATCGTTTCGCTCTGGTCTGCGATATCGAAAGGTAGCGAGATCGATCGAGTGCCGCATGAGGCCGGATTCTAGCTACGGCGGCGGACAGTACGCGCAGTTGGGGTTGAGAAGCGGTTAACGCATGCCCGGCGCGGTCCGAAAATCAAGCGCACGGGAATGCTAACAGCTGCGGCTAAAAGATTTTGCCTTGCGCAGGTTGCTGACAATTTCCTGTTTAACCCGCCGGTAGAGCGTGGGATCGTGCTGGCTGAGGCCGTTAAGGATACCCATCATGTCGGTATAGGCGCGGTTGCTATCGTAGCCGGCGCGGGTGGTGCCCGACAGATTGTTTACCGAAAAAGAACGTTTATAGGTGGGGGATAGAGTCGCTACGAGGTTCATGCAGCGGAGATAGCAAGTCGAGAGCCAATCGTTAAACGATTGATATTAAGATGGTTGATTCCGGCTTGAGTCCGAAAGCTGACGGAAGAATCGTTAAGGTCTTGACGGACTAGAATTCGGGCGAAGCTCTGCGATATGAACATGTGCATCTAGCCGAACGAACCCGCGAGATCCTGGACGCCGCGGAATCGGCGTCGCGAAATGGGCAGGCTTGTACGGAGATGAGCATCCTTATCGGGCCGGAAGGCCACGTTCGCATGGTGTCGGATTCAGATTGGCCGCTGGAATCGCTGGCGCGGCATCACGGCGCGCAATCGGCTTACCGGGTGAGCGAAGAAACGGGCCGCATCCGCGTGGAGGGCCGTGATGGGATGCGGCGCTGCCTCCTCGAATCATCGTCTCCTGCTCGCGTGGCGCGGTTGTTACTGGGATGATTTCGCTACTGAAGACCGCTTTTGAAATGGAGCGGCTGCAGAAATTCAAGAAGGCCGCGCTCGAATGCTACGGGCAGGCGCTGACCTCGATAGAACAGAACGTCATCGAGGTGGATCACCGGCAAGCAACGCAGTTCCGCCAGGATTTGCAGATGTTGGTCAGCCAGTTGAGTGAGGCCGCTACTCCGCAGCAATTGCAGAATATTCAGGACCTGTTTCGCGGAGAATTGCAGGAGTACCGGGACAGCACGCACGAGCAACTGCGCCGGTTACGCAGGGAAATGGACGCGGCGGTGGCGGCGCTGGAGGAATTTGCGGGCAATGCGTCGGCGCGCGGCGATGATCACGACAAAGAATGGAAGCGGGCACTTACAACTCTGGAGACGGCGGCGGCGAGTGGCCGGGTGGAAGCGATGCAGGCGGCGATTTGCGGGGCTTCCGCGGACATTCGTTCCAGTTTCGAGCAGATGCAGGCTAAGAATCAGTTTGCTATCGCGCAGTTGAAGGACGAAATTCGGTTGCTGCATCAAAAGATTCAAGCCGGGCGGCGGCCGATGGAAAACGCCAAGACGTGGAACCGGGAGGATGTGGAGCGACGTATCGAACGGATGTTAAGCCAAAACGCTCCATTCTGCCTGGTGTTGATTGTCATGCGCAACTTCAAGGTGCTGGCGAACCGGTATTCGGGCGGCGTGGTGGAAGAGGCGCTAGATTCGCTGGAGGTACGGCTAAATAATACGGTGGGCGCGGAAGCTCTGCTGGGGCGCTGGACTTCGAACCAGTTTCTGGCAATTTTGAATGTCTCGCCGGGCCATGCGATGGCGATTTCGCGCGACGCGGCGCAGAAACTGGCGGAGCCGTATTCGTGTAAGCACGAGGGTATTCCGTGCACGCTGGTATTTCAGGTGGCGGCGGGCGTGGTGGATCATCAGGCGGGCTCGGATGCGGCAAAATTCCAGAACAAGCTGGCGAGTTTGTCGAAAGCGCTGGGCGGTGGGCCACTTTAGGCAAGCGGCATAAAGAAACAAAACGCGTCCGCCGATTAGCCACTGATGATGGTTCTACTGGCGCTTCTGCTAGCGCAAGACTCGCATTCGCAGGCGGAGCGCGTGCGTGCCGCGATGGCGGCTTCTTTGGCCAAGCAACGCGCTTCGGTACGCCTGCAGGCTGCGAGTGCCGCGGCGACGGGGTATTCACCAAATCCATTTTTAATACCTGAGATGGCGGGTTGTGAAGCGGTTTCGCAGCCGGAGTTGTCGCGCATGATCGATGATATCGCTCCGCGGCAGAACGTCAGCGCGGCCTTGGTTCGCGAGGTGGTTCGCCAGGAATCGGGCTTCTATCCCTGCGCGGTTTCGCCAAAAGGCGCAGCGGGGCTTATGCAACTG
>JALYJH010000103.1 GCA_030775415.1 Acidobacteriota bacterium
TGACATCGAAATGAAACTCGCGCTAGGCAACGCGCGCGCCATGCCCACCCTGGTAGCGCTGCTCGAAGCCGCCGACGTAGTGACGCTCCACGTCCCCGAAACCGCGGAGACCACTCGCCTGATCGACGCCGCCGCCATTGCCAGCATGAAGCAGGGCGCGAGTCTGATCAATGCGTCGCGCGGACACGTGGTGGATATCGATGCTCTGGTTTCCGCGCTCGACTCGAAACACCTGAGTGGCGCCGCCATCGACGTCTTCCCCCAGGAGCCCAAGAGCAACACCGACCCCTTTGTTTCTCCCCTGCGTGGCCACGACAACGTGATTCTCACGCCCCACATCGGCGGCAGCACGCAGGAAGCCCAGCACGATATCGGACTCGAAGTGTCCAGCAAATTGCTCAAATACTGCAACAACGGATCGACCCTCGGAGCCGTCAACTTTCCCGAAGTGTCGCTGCCCGCATATCCCGGCCAGCACCGCCTGCTGCATATTCACCGCAATCAGCCCGGCGTGCTCTCGGAAGTGAACAAGATTTTCTCCGAAAAACACATCAACATCACGGGCCAGTTCCTGCAGACGAATCCGAAGATCGGTTACGTCGTGATCGACATCGAAGCTCCCGAGCGCGCCGTATCCATGGCCTTGCGTAAACGCATGGATCAAGTGCCCGGCACCATCCGCACGCGCATTCTCTATTAAGAAAGCTCTAATTCCGCCCCGTGTGCGGCGCAATCACATGCACCACCCAGTAGGGAGTAGCCGTTAAAGGATCAGGCGCGAACCAGCCGCCGCCGTCCGCGTTGAGAAGCTCGAAATAATATTGCAGATCCCAATTGCCCGTGATCTCACGCCCGGGAATGGTGAAGCTGAGTTCCGCCTTAGCCGCCTGCTCGATCGCCTGGCTGGGCGCCGCTGGATCGGTGGGCCGGAAGTGCAGGCGCACCGCGCTCACCGCTTTGAGCTGCGCCAGATGCAGCGTCAACGTCAACGGCTGCTCTGAGGGAGCCGAAGCCGGAGGCATGTGGCTCCACACAGGCGGCATTCCCTTCGCTGGCGCTCGCGGACCTGGCGCGGACCGCAACTGCGCCGCTTGTGCCCGCGCAAGCTCCGCCAGTAATCGCAAATCGGCGTCCGCGGTGTCCCCCACTTGCGCGGCCGCAGCCTCCAGCCGCTCGGCGATTTCAGGCGGCGTAAACTTCGCCGAGCCACGCTGTGCCGTGTCTCCCACCGCCGCCACATAATCCGATCCGCCCAAATTCGACTGCTGCGCCGCCGCCAGCCACAACCCTACCTCGCGCGCCGCCCGGTACTCCGTCTTGCTTTTAGGATCGTAGCTCAGCCGCCCCATCACTTCGTAAAAAACTGGATGCGCCTCCGCGTTCGCGGCATCGATCGGCGGCGCCACTTCGAAGCTCGGAGGCCAAGCCGCCGCCGGACGCAGCACCGGCACGCCCTCCGCAAGCGCCGCTTGCAGAACCGCCCGCTCTGCCGTACTGCCATCCAGATCCAGCGTGACCCGCCGCCCCGCCACTCGCAATGCCGAAAAAACTGCTTCCCGTGCGCCGCTGTCCTCGAAAGCTACGCCGCGAATCGACGGACAAAGAATCAGCGCGTGCGCCAACTCCTCGGCCGGAACGCCCGCGCCAATCCCCAGCGTGAAATCGATCCCATAGTCCGCCGCAGTGCGCGACAAAAACTGCGCCAGCCGGTAGGGCGCCTCAATGCGCTGGAATGCCACATGCACCCGATTGAAGCGGTTCCGCGCCAGCATGCGGAAATACGAATTCCAGAATTCCTCTGAGGCCTGCTCCAGCTCCGGCGTCATCACAATCCGCACCCCGCGCAGTGAAGCCGCCGGATTACCAATCGTTTTCGTAAAGTGCCCCGAGTCGCGAATCTGCTCGGCCGCTTCGAGCAGCCCATACATCAATCCGCGCAAATCGCCGCCCGTAATGTGCGCGCCTCCCATGCTGTAAGGATCGATGCGAAAGGTCTCGGGCGCATCCAGACTCAGTTCTACCTGGTTATTCAACTTCAGTTTGCGCTGCGCCATCGCGGCATCGAGTTCCGCTTGTCCGAACTCCGCCGGACCTGCGCCCGCCACGGTAGCCAGCATCAGCAAGCTACTCAATAACCGCACTCCATCCCCTCCGCGACAAATCGAAATAGATCACCGCGCCGCCCGCCAGTCCGCAGGCCAGCAGCGCCACTCCCAAGCCGGTCTCATGCAACAGCAACTTTCCGGTTCCGAACAGAACGCCATAAATCAGCACCAGACCCGCTACCCAGTCCATTGCATTGCGCCCTAGGTCGCTCACCGGCTTTACCTCCGGTGCCAGCTTCGCAATCGGCTTCCATCCCGCGAGCGACGGCCGCGTCCGCCGGTAGAACGCCACCAGCACCTCGCGCGGTTCCGCGGGCGTGAGAAAGGTCGCCGCCAGCCACACCGTCGTTGTGATGCTCACCGTGATAATCATGATCCACGCGAAGCTGCGCGGATCGTCCGAATCCATATGCAAGATACCCTGCAATGTGATCGATGTGATGAACGCCGCAATCATCGCCGACACCTCGCTCCACGCGTTGATGCGCCACCAATACCAGCGCAATAAGAGGACGCTCCCGGTTCCCGCCCCGGTTACCAGCAGCATCTTCCACGCCCCCGCGATCGAATCCAGATAAAAAGTGACCGCCGCCGAAACAATCGTCAGCAGCACCGTAGCCACTTTAGACGCATTGACATAATGCCGCGGCGAGGCCTGTGGCTTTAAGAAGCGCCGGTAGAAATCGTTCACCAGATAGCTGGCGCCCCAGTTGAGCTGCGTCGCGATCGTCGACATGTACGCCGCCGCGAACGCGGCCACCATCAGCCCCCGCAGCGACGGCGGCAGGTTCGCGATCATCACGCGAATATAGCCCGTTTCCGGATCTTTCAAACCAGGAAAAAGGATCAGCGAAGCCAATGCGACCAATATCCAGGGCCACGGCCGCACCGCATAATGCGCCACATTGAACCACAGCGTGGCTAACAGCGAGTTCTTCTCGTCTTTCGCGCAGAACATGCGCTGCGCGATATAGCCCCCGCCCCCCGGCTCCGCTCCCGGATACCAGGTGGCCCACCAGTTCATCGATATATAGACGAAGAACGTGATCAAAGGCATCCAGGCCGAATTCAGATCGGGGATGAAATTCAGCACCGATCCCTGCCCCCCGCGCGTAGCATCCAGCGCCGTGAGCTTCACTTTCATGGCGTCGATTCCACCCACGGCGTTCACCGCGTACACCGCCAGCACAATCACCATCCCCATTTTGATGACGAACTGAAAAACATCCGTGACCAGCACGCCCCACAACCCCGAGAGCGTCGAAATCGACGATGTCAGCGCGATCATCCCCAGCACGATCATCAGCGCCTGCAATTTGGTAACGCCCAAAATCAGCGTGAGGATATCCACCATCGCCTTATTCACCCAGCCAAGGATGATGCAGTTGATCGGGATCGCCAGATACAACGCCCGGAATCCGCGCAAAAACGCAGCCGGTTTGCCCGCGTAGCGAATTTCAGAGAACTCGATGTCGGTCATCACCCCCGACCGGCGCCACAACCTCGCGTAGAAGAATACGGTGAGCAGCCCGCTCGCCGCCATGTTCCACCACAACCAGTTGCCCGCGATGCCCCCCTTGGCGACCATCCCCGTGACCGCCAGCGGAGTGTCAGCCGCAAAAGTGGTGGCGACCATCGAAGTCCCCGCCAGCCACCAAGGAATGTTGCGCCCCGAGAGAAAGAACTCATCCACGCTCTTCCCCGCGCGGGACTTGTAGTACAACCCAATCGAGAGGTTAAACAGGAAGTACAGCGCCACTACGGCCCAGTCAATGAAGGAGAGCTGCAAGCAGGCATTATAGCGTTACCTGCCGTACTGCACTCTTGCCGAGACGTTCAAGGAATCGAGGCTGTGGCAAGAACAGACTGTTTGATATCAGCGATCCTCAACTGAACAGCGAAGTCCTGCGAAGTATCACTGATTGTTTGGAGAAGATTCATCGTCGCCGTCGTACTCGTTCGATCCAGAGAGTTGATGATCGCTATTGGTCTTTCGTACGCTTTCTGGACGACATCAAGCGCGGTCTGTTGCTCGCCAGCATTCAGTGGTCCCCGCGACGCCAATATCTTGAGAATGTATCCGGCGGCGCGATCACCCATCCGATGAACCTGTACGTTGCCATTCTTCAGAGGGCTGGGGAAGGTCAACAGATACCCGATGACCTTAAGATTAAAATTGTCTGGCGTGACGCTTTTTTGGTAAGCCGGCCGGGGGGGCCCATTTCTATTCGACCGAGCGTTACACTCGGCAGCGGCGGCCGACCGGGGATATGAGTCAGATCCTGGCCAACGACTTCGACGCATATCATCGCAAACATGATAACGCTGGCTTTCATAATCTTCCCTACCGTTACCCTAACCGCAATCGACCCCCGTTGCAATACGCGAAAACTGGCATTCCCACGTGAGCTCGTCACAGTAAAAATAACCCCACCAGCCACTTAGCACTTTGCCTTTCCCCTCCCTCCCGCAACCATGCCGTAATCTTGCGTACGTGAGAGCCCGTCCCACCCACCGGGGGCCAAGGGCCACGTGAGCGGAATTCTAGACTCTTTCGCAGAGCGTAACAGCGGTGTGGTAGTAGCGGAGCACTGGAACTCCGTCCCGCTCGGTAGGTGGTCTCTCCTAGATCGCCGGGTTTCCTCCTTAAAGGGAAGCTTCACGGGTTAATGCCGGCTTGAGGGGCCCCGTTAGGATTTGTAGTTGCGGACGATGGAAGCGAAAACGGCACGAGATACGAAAAACCGATCTTGGTAGAGTAGTGTCTTGCGCCACGTTTTCACCCGCGCCATTCCTCCGTTTACGCGCGTGCTCCTGGTCGAGAGCGGCTCGCGCGCCGTGTTCGATCGCCTGATCCCGCAATTTAACGAAACCTATGGCGATGCCATGGAACTCGATTTGGTCACTTGCCATAAGAACACGCCCCTCGGTTTCCGCGGCCGCGTGTACCGCGTGCAGGATTACCTTGGCCCCAGAGCGCGCCGGCGCCTGTACCAGGAATTGAGTGCGCGTCAATATACGGTGGTGGGCATCCTGTGTTCGAACGAGCCCATCATGACCAAGTGGAAGTGGATGCTGGCCGCCCGCCTGCCCGCGAAACTTTTGGTCGTCAACGAATTCGCGGGTTTTCTATTCGTCGACTATGGCCACTGGCCAAACATCCTGGAATTCCTGCGCGTCCGTCTGGGACTGAGTGGCTCCGCCATCGCTCCCGCACTGGGACGTCTGTTATTATTCCCCTTTTCACTGGCCTTTCTGCTGCTTTTTGCGGCCGTAGTGCATACTAGACGAAGGATCCGACTCTCATGAAAGCTGTTTTCATCGAACAACAAGGCGACGCCAGCGTCCTGCGGTATGGCGATTTTGCGAAGCCCGAGCCCGCCGCCGGGCACGTGATGGTGAGGCTCGCCGCGGCGGGCGTCAATTTTATAGATGTCTATCAACGCTCCGGCCTATACAAGATGCCCCTCCCCGCGGTGCTTGGCATGGAGGGCGCCGGAACCGTCGAAACTCTCGGCGAAGGCGTCACTGGCTTGCGGGCCGGCGATCCCGTCGCCTGGGCCATGTCGCGCGGCAGTTACGCCGAATACGCCGTGGTGCCGGCGCATTTGCTGGTGAAGGTTCCAGCGGGCCTCGAATTGCGCCAGGCCGCCGCCGCCATGCTGCAAGGCATGACCGCCCACTACCTCACCCACTCCACCTTTCCCATCGAGCCCGGCCACACCGCACTGGTTCACGCCGCCGCCGGAGGCACCGGCCGCCTCATCTCGCAAATGATCAAATTGCGCGGCGGGCGCGTCATCGGGACCGCTGGCACTCGTGAAAAAGCTGAAGTCGCGCGCGCGGCCGGCGCCGCTGACGTTATTCTCTATCGCGAACAGAATGTGGTGGCCGAAGTGAAGCGCCTGACCGATGGCAAGGGCGTCGATGTGGTTTACGATGGCGTCGGCGATGCTACTTTTATGCAGAGCATCGAGTGCCTGAAGCCGCGCGGCATGATGGCTTTGTTCGGACAATCGAGCGGCTCCGTGAAAGCCGTGGATCCGTCGCTGTTACAGAACAAAGGGTCGCTGTTTCTCACGCGCCCCACGCTGGGCAATTACTCCTCGCCGGATGAAATCAGGTGGCGTTCGGGCGATCTACTGGGCTGGATTCTGACTAAGAAACTGAACCTGTTAATCGAGCGCGTTTACCCGCTGGCGGACGCCGCTCAAGCCCACGCCGATCTCGAAAGCCGCAAGACTATGGGGAAACTAGTCCTCACGATCTGACCGTCACAATGGCCTGCGCTTCGGCCGATAAACCCTGTCCAACGGGCCCCACGCCTTCCGCGGTTTTGAATTTGACGGAAACGCGGTCGAGCGGCAGCGCCAGCGCCCGCGCTAAAGACTCGCGAATCGCCTCGCGATAATTTTTGAGTTTAGGCTTTTCCAGAATCACCGTGGTGTCGACGTTCACCACCGAGAACCCGTTCTGACGCAGCAGCGCGACGGCGTGTTCCAAAAAACGCGCGCTGGCCACGCCTTTCCACCGCGGATCGGTGTCCGGAAAATGCATGCCGATGTCGCCCAGCGCGGCTGCGCCCAGTAGTGCATCGGTCACCGCGTGCAGCAGGACGTCGGCGTCGGAGTGGCCGTTCAGCCCAAACTCGGACGGAATGGTCACCCCGCCGATGATCAATGGCCGGCCGGGCGCGATGCGGTGGACGTCCCAGCCAAGGCCGGTGCGGAACTCACTCTCGCTCACGAGGCGGTCTGCCGCTCGGCTTCTTCGGAAAGAAAAAGGCGCGCCAGCTCCATATCGGTGGGACGCGTGATCTTGATGTTGCGGTCGCTGCCTTGCACCACGCTCACTTCCACTTCTTCCATTCGCTCGACCAGGCTCGATTCGTCGGTGCCGGTGAAGCCGTCGCGCCGCGCGCTTTCAAACGCGCGCTTCAGCAGAGCGAAGCGGAACACCTGCGGAGTTTGCGCCAGTACCAGATGCTCGCGCGGCAGCGTATCGCGGATTTTGTTCTTGTGGACGCGCTTGACGGTGTCGACGGGCACGATGCCCACGATTGCCGCGCCAGTTTGAGCGGCCTCTGCAATCACCCGCTCCACCAGTTCAGAATCGATAAACGGCCGCACCGCATCATGCACCGCTACTAAATCTGTGTCGGCGGCGAGCGACGCCAGCGCGTTTTCGACCGATTGCTGGCGGCTGTCCCCGCCCTCGACAAAGCGCACCGGCTTGGGCAGATGCAGTTGCTGGATCAGGCCGCGCGCCCACTCCAGATCCTCGCCGCGGAGGGCGACCACGATTTCGCTCACCGAAGGGCAGTGGGCGAACTTGCGGGTGGTGTGCACCAGAATGGGCGCACCGTCCAGCAGCATGAATTGCTTGCGGCTGGTGCCCGCTTTTTCCCGGCCCATGCGCGTTCCCAAGCCCGCGGCGGGAAGGATGACGGAGACTTTCATGGTCTTTACGATTGTAACTGTTGGACGCCTTAAGAGCCCGCCCCGGTTACCGATATCTGATCGGGCAGCGCGCGTTCTTTCACC
>JALYJH010000104.1 GCA_030775415.1 Acidobacteriota bacterium
GGAGATCTAACATGCCCGTAAAAAGTTTCAGACCGACAACGCCGACACGCCGTTTCCAGACGGTAGTCTCGCGCGAGGAAATTACCAAGCAGACTCCGGAAAAGAGTTTGGTGAAGGGCAAGCGCGCCAGCGGCGGACGCAGCAGCACGGGGCGCATCTCCTCGCGCTTCCGCGGCGGCGGGCACAAGAAGGCTTATCGCGAGATCGATTTCAAGCGCGACAAGCATGGCATTGTCGCGGTGGTCGCGGCCATCGAATACGATCCGAATCGCAGCGCGCGCATTGCGCTGCTGCATTATGTGGATGGCGAGAAGCGTTACATTCTGGCTCCGGTGGGACTGGAAGTGGGCCGCAAGGTGACTTCGGGGCCGGAAGCGGACATCCTCGTCGGCAATTCGCTGCTGCTCAAAAACATTCCGGCGGGCACCATCGTTCATAACATCGAGTTGAAGCCCGGCAAGGGCGGGCAGATGGCGCGCTCGGCCGGGGCGCAGGCGCAGCTGGTTTCAAAAGAAGGCGGCATGGCGCTGTTGAAGCTACCGTCGGGCGAAATCCGCAAGGTGGTGCTCGAATGCGCGGCGACCATTGGGCAAGTGGGCAACGTCGAGCATGAGAACGTCAGCCTGGGCAAAGCCGGACGCAAGCGTTGGATGGGCAAGATGCCGCACAATCGCGGCGTCAGCATGAACCCAGTCGATCACCCGCATGGCGGCGGCGAGGGAAAAACCAGTGGTGGACGGCATCCGGTGACGCCCTGGGGCCAGCCGACGCGCGGCTTCAAGACCCGCAATAACAAGCGAACGGACAAGTGGATCGTGACGCGGAAGACGAAGAAGAGGTAGCCGACAACATGGGACGCTCATTAGCAAAAGGACCGTTCGTCGATGACCACCTGATGAAGAAGGTGGAAGCGATGAACGTGAAGAGCGAGAAGAAAGTGGTGCGCACGTGGTCGCGGCGCTCGACGATTCTGCCGGAGTTTATCGGCCATACGCTGGCGGTGCATAACGGCAAAAAGTTCATTCCGGTGTACGTGACCGAGAACATGGTGGGCCACAAGCTGGGCGAGTTTTCGCCTACGCGGACGTTTAAGGGTCATGCGGCCAAGGCTGCGGCGGAAAAGACAGCGAAGCCTGCGTAGGGCCGGCTTCGTAGAGGATAAATATGGAAGCGAGAGCGGAAGCCAGATACATTCGCACATCGCCGCAGAAAGCGCGGCTGGTGGTGGACCTGATTCGCGGCCAGAAGGCCGGGGACGCGATTAATATTTTGCGCACGGTGAACAAGCGTATTGCGCCGTCGGTGGAAAAAGTTTTGCGGTCGGCGATTGCCAATGCGGAGAATCGTTCGGATGATGTGGACGTCGACAAGCTGTTCGTCACCGAATGCTACGTCAACGAAGGCCCGCGCATGAAGCGGGTGCGGCCGGCGCCGATGGGGCGCGCGTATCGCTATCAGCGCAGAATGGCGCACATTGTGGTGAAGGTGGGGGACAAAGACTAATGGGCCAGAAAACACATCCCTACGGGTTCCGGCTGGGCGTCACCAAGACCTGGCGGTCACGGTGGTTCGCAAAGCAGGATTACGCGAAGCTGCTGCACGAAGATCTGGAGCTCAAAGCCTCGCTGCGCGACCGCCTGAAGGCGGCGGGCGTCAGCTCGATTGAAGTCGATCGTCCCGGCAACAAGCTGCGCATTACGATTTCGACTTCGCGCCCCGGTATCATTATCGGGCGCAAGGGCGCGGAGATCGAGAAGCTGAAGAGCGATCTGGCGAAGAAAACCAATCGCGAAATTTTCATCGACATTCAGGAAGTGCACAAGCCTGAGCTGGACGCGCAACTGGTATCGGAATCGATCGCGCTGCAGCTAGAGAAGCGCGTGGCTTTCCGGCGCGCGATGCGTAAAGCCGTCGATTCGGCGCTGCGCTTCGGTTGCAAGGGAATTAAAGTTCGCGTGTCGGGGCGCTTGAACGGCGCTGAGATCGCCCGCACGGAATGGTATCTGCAAGGGCAACTTCCGCTGCACACGCTGCGCGCGGATATCGATTACGGGTTTAGCGAAGCGCACACCACTTACGGTGTGATTGGCGTGAAGTGCTGGGTTTATAAAGGCGAGATTCTGCCGGGTGGCCCGCGCAAAGGTTTGCGTAACGAGCCTGAGCCGCGGCGCGCACCGCGTCCGGAACGGCGGGATCGCGACCGCGATAGAGATCGTGATCGTGGGCCGCGGCCGGTGGCTCCGGCTGCCGAACACGGGGCCGTGCAGGGGACTCCGAGCGAGCGCACGACGTCGCCGATACTGCCGCCGATGGCCGCTCCGACCACGCCTAGCTGGAAGCAAGATGCCAAGCCTGAAAATACGAAACCTGAGGGCGGCGAGCCTGAAGGAGGCAAAGAGTAATCCATGTTGATGCCGAAGAAGGTCAAATACCGCAAGCAGCAGCGCGGCCGCATGGCGGGGAAAGCCTGGCGCGGATCCTCGCTGGCGTTCGGCGATTTCGGGTTGAAGGTGATGGAATGCGGCTGGATCACGGACCGGCAAATTGAAGCGGCTCGCGTGGCCATGACGCGTTCGATCAAGCGCGGGGGCAAGGTTTGGATCCGTTTATTTCCGGACAAGCCCATCACCAAGAAGCCGGCTGAAACCCGCATGGGTAAAGGTAAAGGCGCGCCGGATCAATGGGTGGCGGTGGTGCGTCCCGGCAAGATTCTGTTTGAGATGGAAGGCGTGACCAAGGAACTGGCGTCGGCCGCGATGCGGCTGGCGGCGGCGAAGATCGGCTTGCCGACGAAATTTGTCACGCGGGAATTGGCGGAGTAACGGCGCATGAAAGAGAACGCGGATAAAGCACGGGGCCTGGACGCGGCCGAACTCACGAAGCAATTGCGCGAGGCAGGGGAGCAAATGTTCCGGCTGCGCTTCCAGTTGTCGATGGGGCAGGCGGATGGCTTGACCAAACTGCGCAATTTACGGAAAGAGCGCGCCAGGATGTTGACCATTCAGCGCGAGCGCGAGCTGGGGCAAGCGGAAGCGCCGGCGGCGAAGCCGGTGAAAGCCAAGAAGGTTGCAGCCAAGGCTCCGGTGAAGAAGGCCGTTGTGAAAAAGGCGGCGGCTCCGAAAGCGGCGGCCAAGAAAGCGCCCGCGAAAAAAGTGAGCAAGGGATAGGTGCCTATGGCGGAAACGAAAACAGCCGGCCAGGTTGAGAAGGCCACTAAGAAGGCCAACAAGAACGAAAAAGTTGGGCACGTAGTGGCGAACAAGATGGCCAAAACCATTGTGGTCGAGGTCACGCGGCGCGTGGCGCATCCGCTCTATAAGCGCATCGTCAGCAAGCGCAAAAAGTTTTACGCGCACGATGAAGAAAATCAGGCCAACGTAGGCGATGTGGTGCGTATCATCGAGTGCCGTCCCATGAGCAAGCTGAAGCGCTGGAAGCTGGGCGAGATCATGCGCAAAGCCGTGCAGGTGACGACGGACTTGAGTTCCATCGGCATTCAACCGGGTCGCGAGCAGCGCGCTTCGGTCAAGAAAAAGAAGAAGTAAGCGGACGGTTGAGGAGATAAGTTTATGATCGGGATGCGGACAATTCTCGAGGTGGCGGATAACAGCGGCGCGCGCCGGCTGCAGTGCATCCTGCCGCGCGGCGGCGATCTGGGGCTGCGCGCCGGGCTGGGCGATATTATCACGGCCAGCGTGAAGGAAGCCGCGCCGGATTCGGCGATCAAGAAGGGCAAAGTGGTCCGCTGCGTGGTGGTCCGGATGCGCAAGGAAACCCGCCGCAAAGATGGCACCTATATCCGCTTCGATTCGAATGCCGCGGTGCTGATCAGCGAAATTGGCGAGCCCATTGGCACGCGCGTGTTCGGGCCGGTGGCGCGTGAACTGCGCGAGAAGAAGTTTATGAAGATCGTTTCGCTGGCACCGGAGGTTATTTAGTCCATGGCACGTCGAGTTCCTCCGCGGCATCAGAACAAGCCGAAGGTAAGAATCAAAGTAAAGATCAAGAAGGACGACACCGTTAAAGTCATCGCCGGGCGTGATCGCGGCAAGACCGGGCGGGTGTTGCAGGTGGACGCTGAAAAGGGCAAAGTGCTGATCGAGGGCGTGAGCATGTTGAAGCGGCACACGCGTCCCAATCCGCAGAAGCAGATCAAGGGCGGAATCGCCGAGCGCGAGAGCGCCATTGCGATTTCAAACGTCATGGTAATGACGTCGGGCGGCGTGGCCACGCGCGTGGGTTATCGCGTCGAGGGCAACCGTTCGGTGCGCGTCGCTAAAAAGGGCGGCGAGAGTCTGGATAAGAAGTAAGGATCAATATGGCGCGGCTGAAAGAGCTTTACCTCAAAACAGTAGTTCCGGCGCTGACCAAGGAGTTCGATTACAAGAACCCCATGGCGGTGCCGAAAATCGAAAAGATTTCGCTCAACGTCGGTATGGGCGAAGCGACGCAGAACAGCAAGCTGATCGACGGCGCGGTGAATGAGCTGACGGCCATTGCCGGGCAGAAGCCGGTGATCACCAAGGCGCGCAAATCGATTGCAGCGTTCAAGCTGCGCGAGAACATGCCCATCGGCTGCGCGGTGACGCTGCGCGGCGACCGCATGTACGAATTTCTGGACCGTCTGGTGAACGTCGCGCTGCCCCGCGTGCGCGATTTCCGCGGCGTTTCGACCAAGTCTTTCGACGGCCGCGGCAATTATACGCTGGGCTTGAAGGATCAGCTGATTTTCCCGGAGATCGACTATAACAAAGTCGAGAAAACCAAGGGAATGAATATTTGCATCACCACCACCGCTCGCACCGATGCGGAAGGTCAGGCGCTGCTGAAGCACATGGGAATGCCCTTCAGCAAGTAAAGGATTTCATGGCGACTACTGCGAAAATTGCGCGCGATACGAAATTGGCGATTGCCAAGAAAAACAAGACGCCCAAGCTACAATGCCGGCATCGCAACCGCTGCTTGCGCTGCGGGCGTCCGCGCGGTTACTTACGAAAATTCAAGCTGTGCCGCATCTGCTTCCGAGCGCTGGCGCTCGCCGGTGAAGTTCCCGGCGTGATCAAGGCCAGTTGGTAAGAGCCCCCAGAGAGATGCAGGAGAACAAGGAATGACCACATCCGATCCGATCGCCGACATGCTGACACGCATCCGCAACGCCATGGCCACGCGCCACGCGAAGGTGGACGTGCCGTCGTCGAAGCTGAAAACGGACATCGCCAAAATTTTGAAGGACGAGGGCTACATTGCCAACTTCAAGCTGACCGAAGAAGGCAACAAGAAGTCCATCCGCATTTATTTGAAGTACACGCCGGGTAACGTGCCGGTGATTTCGCGGATCGAGCGGGTGTCGCGCCCGGGTTGCCGGGTGTACGTCGGATCGAAAGAAGTGCCGCGCGTTTTGGGCGGCTTGGGGATCAACATCCTGACCACGCCGCGGGGCGTGATGACGGGTTCGACGGCGCGCAAGGAAGGCGTCGGCGGCGAAGTTTTGTGTCACGTTTGGTAGGCGGGCACGTTAAGAAATACCGCGGAGAATTATATGTCTAGAGTTGGAAAAAAACTGATTCCGATGCCGAAGGGCGTGAAGGTCACCGTCGGCGATCAGTTGACCGTCGAAGGCCCGAAGGGCAAGCAGACCGTTCCGGTGCCGAAGGGCATTACGTTCTCGGAAAAAGACGGCGTGCTTACGGTCATCCGCGATGGCGATGACAAAGCCGCGCTGCATGGATTGACGCGCGCGCTCACCGCCAATGCGATCCAGGGTGTTTCGACAGGCTTCACGCGCGAGCTGGCCATTTTCGGGATCGGCTACCGCTGCGAGGTGAAGGGCCGGATCGCGACGTTCACGTTAGGCTATTCGCATTCGATTGAGTTTTATCTGCCGGACGGTGTCGATTTGAAAGTCGACAAGCCGGCGAATAATTTGACACCCTTGCTGCTGACCGGATCTGACAAACAAATCGTCGGGCAGGTGGCCGCGAAGATGCGGGCGCTGCGTCCGCCGGATCCTTACAAGAACAAGGGCATCCGTTACGTTGGCGAATTGTTGCGTAAGAAGGTCGGCAAAACCGGCGCGTCGGGAGGCAAGTAATATGGCAGGCGACTCCAAAAATATCATTCGTTTGCGGATTCACACGCGCATCCGCCGCAAGGTGAAGGGCACGCCGGAGCGGCCGCGTTTGGCTGTCTTCCGCAGCGTAAAGCATATTTACGCGCAGGTCATCGACGATGTTGCGGGACATACGGTGGTTGCGGCGTCCTCGTCGGAAAAAGAAGGTAAAAGCGGCGGCAATATGTCGGGCGCGAAGGCCATCGGGAAACTGGTGGCCGAGCGGGCCAAGGACAAAGGCATCAAGGCCGTGGTGTTCGACCGCGGCGGGTATCATTATCATGGCCGCGTGAAAGCGCTGGCCGAGGCGGCCCGTGAAGCGGGATTGGAGTTTTAATTCAGCATGTCGACAACTACAGCCAAGCGCATCGATGCCAACAGCCTGAACCTCAAGGAACAGGTGGTGTCGATCAACCGCGTCACCAAGGTGGTCAAGGGCGGTAAGAACATGAGCTTCTCGGCGCTGGTGGTCGTGGGCGATCCCGGCGCGAAGATCGTGGGCTTCGGAACAGGCAAGGCCAAGGAAGTGCCGGCGGCG
Organism: Acidobacteriota bacterium; assembly: GCA_030775415.1. Lineage (GTDB taxonomy): Bacteria > Acidobacteriota > Terriglobia > Bryobacterales > Bryobacteraceae > Palsa-187. The sequence continues at coordinate 6,648 of JALYJH010000104.1, forward strand.
ATCAAGAAGGGCATCGAGGCGGCGAAGAAAAATTTGCGGCGGATTCACGTCCTGGCGACCACCATTCAGCATCCGGTGCTGGGACGGTTCGGTAGCGGGCGCGTGCTGTTGAAACCGGCTCCTGCCGGAACCGGAGTGATCGCGGGCGGTCCGGTGCGCGCGGTAATTCAAGCGGTTGGCATCCCGAACGTGTTGACGAAAACCATTGGCTCGCGCAATCCGCATAACGTAGTCAAGGCCACCATCAACGCGCTCGAAGGCTTGCGCGACAAGGGTGAAGTGGCGGACATGCGTGGTCTGGCATTGGATAAGGTGAGATAGCCATGGCGGGAACGATTAAGATCAAACTGATACGCAGCATCATCTGCACGCCGGAAAAACATAAAGTGATTGTCAAAGCTTTGGGCCTCAAAAAAATGAACCGTATTGTGGAGCGTCCGGACACGCCGGCATTCCGCGGCATGGTGAAGAAGATCCCGCATCTTTTGACAATCGTCGACTAAGGGGAGCATCATGAATCTCAGTCAGCTAAAACCGCCCCCCGGGCAAAAACATAAGAAGCGCCGCTTGGGACAGGGCATGGGCACCGGCCGCGGAAAGTTTTCCGGCCGCGGCGCGAAGGGCGCCAAATCGATCTCGGGCTATTCTCGCATGCGCGGGTTTGAAGGCGGCCAGATGCCGCTGCATCGCCGTTTGCCGAAGCGCGGATTCACCAACATTTTCAAAAAAGAGTACGCCATCGTGAACGTCAGCTCGCTCGAGAAACTCGAAGGCACCACCTTCGACGCGGCGAGCCTTCTGAAGCTGGGCGTGATTCGCAAGCTGAAGCAGCATGGGCTGAAAGTTCTGGGCTCGGGCGAGCTGACGCGCAAGATTACCGTGAAGGCGGATGTATTCTCCAAGTCGGCGCTCGAGAAAATTCAGGCGGCCGGCGGCACTGCGGAAGTGATCGGGAATTAAGCCAGGAGTCA
>JALYJH010000105.1 GCA_030775415.1 Acidobacteriota bacterium
GGAGCCAGGACCGCCACCCCCATGCGGAGTCGAAAACGTTTTGTGCAGGTTCAAGTGCATCACGTCGACCCCGAAATCGCCGGGGCGCGAGATGCCCGCAAGAGCGTTCATATTGGCGCCGTCCATATAGAGCAGCGCGCCTTTGGCGTGCAGGATGTCGGCCACCTGGCTGATATTTTCTTCGAATACACCGATGGTATTGGGATTAGTGACCATCATCCCCGCCACATCTTCGTTGACCAGGCGGGCGAGGGTTTCGACGTCCACCATGCCGCGGCTGTTCGATGGAATATTTTCGACGGCGTATCCTGCCATCTGCGCGGTGGCAGGGTTGGTGCCGTGCGCGGAATCCGGGATCAGCAACTTTTTACGCGGATTACCCTTGGCGGCAAGCGCGGCGTGAATCATCAGAATGCCGGTGAACTCGCCGTGTGCCCCCGCGGCAGGCTGCAAGGTGATGGCGTCCATGCCGGTAATTTGCAGCAGGCAGCGTTCAAGCTCGGAGATCACTTGCATCGCGCCTTGCGAAAGCGAATCGGGCTGATAGGGATGAATCCAGGCCATGCCATCGACGCGCGCTGCTTGCTCATTAATGCGCGGGTTGTATTTCATGGTGCAGGAGCCCAGAGGATACAGACCCAGGTCGATCGCATAGTTCCAGGTCGAGAGGCGCGTGAAGTGGCGAATGACGTCGACTTCGCTCACCTCCGGGAAGTCTTCGATCGCGATGCGCGTATTCCCTGCCCCCAGGGCTTCGGCCGCGTCGATGGTGGGCACGTCGAGATCGGGAAGCTGGTAGCCTTTTTTGCCCGGCGAACTGAGCTCGAATAAGAGAGGCTCGTTTTGCGTGGGATGCGTACGGACTTTTTTGATGCCAACGCTGCTGGCCGTTTTAATCACGCGAACGCCTCCGCTACTTGATCCATTTGTGTTTTCCGGCTCATCTCGGTGCAGCATAAGAGCATTGTATTTTTGAGTTCGGGATAAAACCTTTCAAGCGCCAAGCCGCCGATTATTTTCTTTGCTTCGAGCGCGTGATTGATCTCCGCAACGGCCTTCCCATCCGCCTGCGCTACGAATTCGTTGAAAAACGGCCCGCTGAAACGCGGTTTTAGCTTGTCTGCCAGGTAATGCGCTTTCGAAAGATTCTGCACCGCTAATTCGCGCAATCCCTCTTTCCCGTAGACCGAGAGGAACACAGTGGCCATCAGTGCAATCAGCGCCTGATTGGTACAGATGTTCGACGTCGCTTTCTCGCGGCGGATGTGCTGTTCGCGGGTCGCGAGCGTCAAGCAGAACGCCCGGTTACCATTGGCGTCCTTGGTCTCGCCGGCCAGGCGCCCGGGAATTTGCCGAATCAACTTTTCTTTACACGCGATGACTCCGGCGAAAGGCCCGCCATAGCTGGGGGGGAGTGCGAAAGATTGCAATTCGCCCGCGACGATATCGGCATCGCGCGGCGGTTCTAGCAGCCCCAGTGAAACGGCTTCGGAGAAGATCACCACTAGTAACGCTCCCGCTTGATGGGCAATGGCGGCCGCTTGCTTAATGTTTTCGACGATGCCGAAAAAGTTGGGGCTTTGAATAATAACGGCGGCGGTATCCTTGGTGATGCCGCGTGACAAGGCCTCGGCATCTAGCTGGCCCGATTGTGCATCGTAAGCGAACTCATCGAGCGGAATACCTTGGTGCTGGGTGTACGTGTGCAGCACTTCGCGATATTCAGGATGTACACTGCGGGCCGTGAGAATGTGGCTGCGGCCGGTTGCACGGATCGCCATCATGGCCGCCTCCGGGACCGCGGTAGACGCGTCATACATCGAGGCGTTCGCCACGTCCATGCCCGTCAACTGGCAGATCATGCTTTGAAACTCGAAGATCGCGGTGAGCGTGCCCTGCGAAATTTCGGCCTGATAAGGAGTGTAGGAGGTCAGGAATTCGCTGCGCGAAACCACGGTATCCACCAGCACGGGACGGTAGTGATTATAAACTCCGGCGCCCAAAAAGCACGCGTAACCATTTCCGCCCGCCGCCGCGTTCTCCGCGCCGCGCGCTTTGAAGTAATCCAGAATATCGTATTCACTGCGGCCGGGCTGAATGGCAAGTTGCTTTTTGAATCGAACGGCGGCAGGCAGGTGTGCGACCAGGTCTTCTATTTTTTTGAGACCAATGGTGTCGAGCATCTCGCGACGCTCTCGGTCTGACTTAGGTAGGTAGCGCAAAGATCATTTACCCTTCTCCCAGATAGGCTTGGTAATCGGTGGGGGAAAGGAGCCGATCGATTTCCTCCGGGAATGACAGCTTTATCTTAGCAATCCATCCTGCGCGATGCGCATCCGAATTGAGTAATTCCGGCGTAGCGGTCAACGCATCGTTCGCTTCGATGACTTCCCCGGATACCGGGGCGAAGATTTCGCTCGCGGCTTTCACGGATTCGACCACGGCGAAGGTTTTACCCTGCTCGACGTGAGTGCCGATTTTGGGGACCTCCACATATACGATATCGCCCAATTCGTGCTGCGCATGGTCAGTGATACCAATGGTCCCGATGCCGTTTTCGACGTGCACCCATTCGTGCTCTTTGGTGTAACGATAATTGTCCGGATACATGATTAATTACCTCGCTCGCTTATAAAATGGCAGGGGAATAGTGACTGCTTCGACTCCGCGGCCGCGCACGGAAATTTCAATCGAGTTTCCGGGCTCGGCTAATGAGATTGGAAGGAAACACATTCCGATGTTTTTACCTAACGCGGGCGCCGGACCTCCGCTGGTCACCCAACCTGCTCCTACTCCGTTCGACAGAATTTCGTAGCCGTCTCGTGCGATCCCGCGGCCTTTCACTTCGAACCCTGCCAGCTTGCGTGTGATTCCCTGCTGCTTCTGTTTCACTAATGCCTCGCGACCAAGGAAGTCGCCTTTATCGAGTTTAACAATCCAGTCTAACCCGGCTTCCCAGGGCGTGATGGATGCGTCGATTTCGTGCCCGTAAAGCGGCATGGCAGATTCCAGGCGCAGTGTGTTGCGCGCGCCCAGGCCGCAAGGGATGATCTCCGCGCTTGCGCCCGCGCTCATTATATGGTTCCACACACTCACGGCGTTTTCCGGCGCTACGTAGATTTCCCAGCCGTCTTCACCGGTGTAGCCGGTGCGGGCAATGCGCGCGGGGGCGCCGGCAAAATGACCGTCCACGAAGTGATAGCGCTTGATGGGGATTAAATCGATGTCCGTTAGTTTTTGGGCCACGCCGGTCGCGAGCGGTCCTTGAATCGCTAGCTGTGCGTACCGCGGACCGGCATTTTCGACAGTGGCGTCGAAGTGGTTATTTGCAACGATATGTTCGTAATCTTTGTCTTGATTCGACGCGTTGACGCATAGGAAGTAGTGCTCGTCGGCGACTTTATGGACCAGGATGTCGTCCACGAATCCGCCGGTGCCGTAAAGCAGCGCTGAATATTGAGCTTGGCCGATCTTCAGTTTCGACGCGTCGTTGAGGGTGACGTGTTGAACCAGGGCAAGGGCCTCTGGGCCGCGTACGTCGATTTCGCCCATGTGGCTGACGTCGAACAATCCAACGCCGTGGCGTACGGCGCGATGTTCGTCGAGGAGGCCACGACTGTACTCGACGGGCATGTCCCAGCCCCCGAAATCGACCATTTTCGCGCCGAGCGAGCGATGAACGGCATTGAGCGGTGTTTTGAGAAGAGCCATGCCTACTTGATCACCGGCCGAATCATATCGAAGCGGTCTTTGATGCGGCTGTAGGAGGGGCCGCCGAGGCGCGCGACGGGATTGAGCTTGTCGGGATCAATAAACATGTCTTTGTTCATAACATTATCGCGCACGTGAAAGCGGATCACTTCGCCGATGACAACCGTGCCGCCCCGGGGCTTATCGCTCACTTCGATGATGTGGTGAACGACGCACTCCATGTTGACAGGCGATTCCAGCACGCGCGGGGGTTTAACGATATCGCTGGGGACCTGCGTGAGGCCGGCGATATCGAATTCATTGATCTCAGAAGCGTAATCGCCGGAAGTTAAGTTCATTTGCTCCGCGATTTCTTCGCTGACGATGTTGGCGACGAATTCGCGTGTGGCTTTGACGTTAAGCAGGGTGTCCTTGGGCGGGCGACGGTTCATGGGGCAGAACATAATCATAGGCGGCTCGCCACAAATGGCGTTGAAAAAACTGAAGGGAGCCAGATTGACAATCCCAGCGGCCGAGATCGACGAGATAAAGCCGATGGGCCGCGGAATGACACTACCTGTAAGTATTTGATAGGCGATAGGCGCGGGAATGCTTTTAGGATCAATCGTCACTAAACGATTATGACCGATTCGCTGCGCCTGTCTGGAAGCCCGTCAACAGGGGAGAGGTCACCCCAATTGCACAGTGAAAGGTTTGCCGGAAAATTTCGGAAACAGCGGTTCCGGTCGGTGAATCAACACAGGGGCACGGTAACGGCCGTTGTCCCGATTTCAGGAGTGAAAGGAATCATGAATGCGAAACGACTATGAAAACGAATCGACGAGGCGCACCGGAAACGGAGGTTCCAGTTACGGGCGCAATCGCTCTCCTCAATCCAATGGGGAATCGAGCAATGCAAGCGGCGGTTCCCAAAGCAGAGAAAATTCGGGGTATTACGGCGGCGAACAACGCGGATTCGAGGACCGTCGGGATCGCTGGAATGAGGGCGGCTACGATCGCGGCGAGCGCGATTTTGAAAACCAATATGAAGATCGCTACCGCGGCGGTGAACGCAGCAGGCAGTATGGTGAAGAATTCTATGGCCGCGGCACCGGGAGCAGCTACGGAAGGCAATCGACTGGCCGCCAGAGCGACGATCGCGAACCAGGACGCCAATCTCGCGGCGAGGAATATTGGCGAAGTGAAAGCGGCCTCGGCTACGGCGGTCAGTATAGTGGGCCCCGCAGCGGGATGGGAAGTCAGTTCGGTAGCAACCAGTTTTCGAACCGCTCCGGCCAATACCGCGCTAGCGAGTATGGCAGCAGTGGCTTAGGCGAAAGACGGTTCGGCCAATACGGGTCCGGCCACGAATGGGAAAGCGGGTCGCAGGGCAGCTCCCGCAGTGGCATGGAATCAGGGCAGTATGGACAACATTATGGCCGGGGACCGAAAAATTATAAGCGATCGGATCAACGGATCGAGGAGGAGATCAATGATCGCTTGACTGCTCACTCTGAAATCGATGCTTCCGAGATGGAAGTAAAAGTGCAAAACGGCGAGGTGACTTTGACCGGTACCGTCGATGATCGCAATGCCAAACGAACGGCCGAGGATCTGGCTGAGAATGTACAAGGCGTCACGCAGGTGCACAATCAATTGCGTGTGCAGAACAACCAGCAAAGCGGAAGCCAAGGCAACCGCGCGAGCCAGGGCAGCCAAAGCAGTTCGTCCTCCAGCCGCAAATCTGCGGGCTCCGAATCACATCAGGAAGAACCAGTTCACGTCGGCGGCAAACGCTGAATTACGTGGAATGGCTAGAGGCGGCGGGACATTGTGATCCCGCCGCTCTCAAAATTCCACGCCACTGCGCTAAGCGACCTTCACTGGGTCAGTGCGTTTTTTAGAAGAGAACAGATTTTTGAGGGAAGCGGCAAACGTGTGGTCAGGCGGCGCCAGCGGAATGTCTATCCCCGCAATCGAACCGGCCAGTGTGAGATAAGCTTTCCCGAGTAACGAATCGAGGCTCACCGGACCGGTGCCGGCTATCGAATCCTGAATTACCGCGTAGTCATTCGGCAGGACCGCGGCGATCTTTCCGCTCATTACTTTTTCGTATTCCTCCACTTCGACCGTGGCCGGGTGCTGGAGGACGCGGTTGAGAATCACGCGGCGCGCGGAGGCTTTCGTGCCGCGCGCTTCCAGCTGGCGGAGACGGCGTCGGGCCACTTCCATGCAAATGGGCTCGGGCGTCGAAACAACGAACATATTTTTTGAGTGATAACTGACGGCTTCGGTGACGCGGTCCACTACTTCGGGCAAGTCGACGAGGACGATGTCGTAGCGTCTTTTCGCAAAAACCAGCACGCGGTCAAAGTTCAAGGGCGAATCCTGGCCAGCGGTGCGCGGGCCCCAAGCGGCGAGGATATCCACGCCGTGGCTGTTCGTGACCATCGTGGGCCAGGAACGGTCGTCCAACAGCTCCGAAGTTTCGAGTGCCTCCATCAGAGAGGCCTGGGGTTTGAAGTTCAGCAGAAGCGGTAGCGTTCCAGAATAAAAGTCAGCTTCGATGAGGAGAACTTTTTTATCGAGCACCTGCGCCAGGCAAGTGGCCGTGTTGAGAGCTGTCACCGTGGCTCCGGAGCCGCCCTTGGCGGGCAGGAATCCGTGAACGGAAGGATCCGACTTCTGCTGATCGAGCGCCAGGCGAATGGTTTGCAGGAAGTCGCGTTCTTCAAGCGGCGCCACCATGATCTGCCAAATACCGGCATCCAAAGCAGCGCGCTCTTCGGCCAGAGGTGCGCTCGCGAAGCCCACAAAGGTCATGGTGGAGCGATTCACTTGTAGACGTTTCACGAGCTCCAGCGCGGCGGGGAGACTGGCGGGATTCAAATCAATAAACAGGATATCCGCGCGGTAGGAGCTCACCAAACGCACGACCGGTTCGGGCGGCCCCTCTAGTTCGACCGTTTTCTGAACCACAATATCTAATCCGCCGCATAGCGTCTTGATGCGGGCGATTAGCTCTGGTGTTTCTCCTGCGATGATTCCTTTTAGCACTGACGGACTCCCGTGTCGCCAAGCGGCGCCCAAGATTCATTCACTACGAAGGCATCTCTCGCTTGTAACGTATCCGTACCATCGGCGGACCGGCACCTAATCTTTATGCGGTCCAGAAGCCCACTTGCGGGCTCCTAAATCCCAGTTCCGGGCGTCGCACGCTATTCAACGCTGGAGACAGCGCCGTCAGTGAGGCGCAGGGAGCCGAATTTCTGGCCGTTCTGGCGATAGCTGTAGATTTCGACCAAATGGCCCTCCTCGAACATGGTGATCTTGGAAGCCGGTACGCCTAGACGGAGCACTTCATTGCGCGTGGTCCCGGTCGAAATCTTGCGAAATTCTTCGGGCGACATTTCAGGCGGAGGCGGCAGGCTGGGTGCTACGTCGGTTAGAGAACGAATCCGGGTGATTTCCTGCGGCAGGGTGTACTGCGCGACAGGCGATGCAGCGGCGCCCTTCCGTGGCGCGGGCGGCGGAGGGACGCCGCCGGTTTCGTCCGCAGGAACTCCCCGCGAAACCTTGAACGGCGGCGGCGCCGGAACCTCTTTTTTACTCGGAGTAACGGCTGCCCGGGCGGTCTGCTGGTCCACTTTTTCGAAGATGGCATTGATGCCGTTGCTGACCGCTTTACCGCTCGCCCCACCCACCGTGCTCCCGGCGGTTACGGCTCCGAACTCGGTCAGATTCTGCGAAAAAGCGGCGGACGAAATCACTAGAATCAGTGCCAGGTAGCGCAATGCAATACCCTCCAGTTCGAGCCTAGCATTGGCAGCCGGCAGGCCGGAACAAGGAGTTTGCCTTACGTCCACCGAAGAAATCATCTGAGACGAAAGGCCGGGGCGTATCATAT
>JALYJH010000106.1 GCA_030775415.1 Acidobacteriota bacterium
AGATAATATCGGTGGCGTCTTCCACCACGCTCGGAATGGGACTGAACTCATGCGCCACGCCGTCGATTCGCACCGCCGTGATGGCCGCGCCTTCAATCGAGCTCAGCAAAACGCGCCGCAGCCCGGTGCCGATGGTCGAGCCGAACCCGCGCTCGAAGGGCTGCGCGATGAACATACCGTAACGCTCAGTCAGCGTTTCCGTATTGGCAACTAGCCTCTTGGGTTTTTGAAATCCTTTGAACATTTTGTGGCTCCTCTGTTTACCGAACGCCTAGTTTCGAATCCAATTCGCCTATTTGGAATACAATTCCACAATCAGCTGCTCGTTCAACTGAATCTGCACCAGGTCCTCGCGCTTGGGCTGGCCCAAAACGCGCGCCTTCAGATTCTCGCGGTCCACTTCCAGCCAGTTGGGGCTGGGGGAGTGCGCGGTGGCTTCGGTGGCGTGCAACACCGCCGGGTTCTTCTTGCTGGATTCCTGAATCTCAATCACGTCGTTGGGCTTCACCTGGAATGAGGGAATATCCACGCGGCGTCCGTTCACTTGCACGTGGCCGTGACGCACCAACTGGCGGCTCTGCGCGCGCGAAGTGCCGAATCCCATGCGATAGATCACGTTATCCAGGCGGCGCTCCAACATGTTCAGCATGTTGTCGCCAGTGATGCCCTTCATCCCGCTGGCCTTCTCGAACAGATTGCGGAACTGGCCTTCGAGCAATTGATAATAGCGGCGCGCCTTCTGCTTTTCGCGCAGCTGCAAACCGTAGCCGACAATCTTCGGCTTCCGATCCTTGCCGTGCTGGCCTGGAATAAAATTGCGCTTTTCGATGGCGCACTTCTCGGTGTGGCAGCGCTCGCCTTTGAGGAACAGCTTCATGCCCTCGCGCCGGCATTGCCGGCACACGGGACCAATATATCGTGCCAAATCGAACCTCCCTAAATTTCAGTCAGGTGCAGTTTACAACCCCGTGGGGCCTTCATCCTGCTTAACTTCTTTACTTCTAAAACAGCCCGTCTCCGGGCTTCGCAATCAAACTCTGCGCTTCTTCGGCGGGCGGCAGCCGTTATGCGGAATGGGCGTGAGATCCTTGATGATTCTCACTTCCAATCCCGCCGTCGACAGCGCGCGCACCGCCGACTCGCGGCCCGCTCCCGGCCCGCTCACTTCCACATTCACTGTCCGCAAGCCCGATTCCTTGGCCTTATTGGCCGCCGTCAACGAGGCCTGCTGCGCCGCGAACGGCGTGCCCTTGCGCGATCCCCGGAATCCCAGCGAACCCGAGCTCGACCACGACAGCACGTTCCCCATCGGATCCGTGATGGTAATGATGGTGTTGTTGAAAGACGCTTGCACGTGGACCACGCCCACGGGCACCATCTTCTTTTCCTTCTTCTTGAAGGTTTTCTTCTTGCCGCCTTTGGCCGCTGTCTTCGCTGGTGCTTTGGTCGCCATTTATGTATTCAGCTCTCTGGTTAAGTCTTCGCGCTGGCTTTTTTCTTGTTCGCCACGGTGCCGCGCCGCGGACCTTTGCGGGTGCGCGCGTTGGTGTGCGTGCGCTGGCCGCGCACCGGCAGGCCGCGGCGATGCCGCATGCCGCGATACGATCCCATCTCGATCAGGCGCTTGATGTTCATCGAGATCTCTTTACGCAGATCGCCTTCGACCGAACCTTCGGCCTCGAGGATCGTGCGGATGTGATTGATCTCGTCTTCCGTCAGATCCGAAACCTTCTTGTTGGGATCCACGCCCGCCCGGTGGCACAGCGACTTACTGCGCGTCCGCCCGATGCCATAGATGTAGGTGAGACCGATCTCGGTCCGCTTCTTCGCCGGTAAATCGACACCCGCTAAACGCGCCATGGTTAACCCTGCCTCTGCTTATGCTTGGGATTGGTACAGATCACGCGCACCACGCCCTCGCGGTGGACGATCTTGCATTTGTCGCACATTACTTTTACGGAAGCCCTGACTTTCATATCAACCTTTCGTTAACAACTCCACGATCCTGCCGCGCGTCCGGTCATGCGGCGAAAGTTCCACTCGCACCCTGTCTCCGGGACGCATCCTTACAAAATTCACTGTGGCCGCACCCGCTGCATGCGCCATCACCACATCTTCGTTCGCCAGCTTCAGACGATACAGCGCGCTGGGGAGAAGCTCCAGAACGGTAGCGTCTTCCGCCATCACGGCCTCGTCAATACCCACGGCCCTTCCGCCGTCACCGCCACCGTATGCTCAAAGTGCGCCGAGTATTTTCCATCCTCGGTCACCGCCGTCCATTTGTCAGCTCGCACCCGGCTCCCTGGCGCCCCGGCATTTACCATGGGTTCGATCGCCAAAACCATTCCCTCTTTCAAGCGCGGATTCTCATTCCGCCGGTCAATATAGTTGGGAACCTGCGGCTCTTCGTGCATCTGCGTGCCGATGCCGTGGCCTACAAACTCCCGCACGATTGAAAATCCGTTCGCGGTCACATGCCGCTCCACCGTTCCGCAAACGTCGAACAGCCGGTTGCCCGGCCGCATTTTGTCGATCGCCAGCTCCAGCGATTCGCGCGTCACATCGATCAGGCGCTGCGCTTCCGCCGAAATCTCGCCCACAGGCACCGTAATGGCCGAATCCCCGTAATAGCCGTTCAACTGCACCCCGGTATCGATCGAAACAATATCGCCGCTTTTCAAAATCTTCTTCTGTGACGGCATCCCGTGCACAATCTCATCATTCACCGACACGCACAAAACGAAGGGAAACTTGCTCCCCGCCGCCGGATTCGGATAACCCTTGAAGGCCGCTCGCGCGCCTCCTTCCGTGATCATCTTCTCGGCCGCCATCTCCAGATCGTAGGTCGAAACGCCTTCCGCCACCATGCCCCTTAAAGTGTTCAAGACCTGGTACACTAACAATCCCGCGGCGCGCATCTTTTCGAGTTCAGGCTGATTCTTGCGAACGATCATTCCTTAATTTGACTGCCCGGCCTCGCGATAACCCTTTTCCTGCAACATACTCTTGATCCGTTTCGCAATGGCCTGGGGACCACCCGCTCCGGCGCCATCCACTTCCCAGCAATCGAATCCCACATTCCGGAAATACTCTAGCACCGGCGAAGTCTGGCGGTCATACGCTTTCAACCGCTCCGTGACCACTTCCTCCCGATCATCGTCGCGAACCACCAGCTTCGAGCCGTCGTAGTCGCAAACTTCCGAAACCGTCGGCGCGTTCGGGGATAAACTATACAGAGCGCCGCATACCGAACACTGCCGCCGTCCGGCAAGTCTTGCCACAATAACATTATAGTCGACCTTGAGGTACACCACCACGGTCCGTATGCCCCGCGACGTCAGCACCTCGGCCGCCAGGATTTCGGCCTGGCTCACCGTCCTCGGATAGCCGTCCAAAATAAATCCCGGCTTGCAATCCGGCTGCTCCACTCGATCCGCGACCAGTGCGTTCACGGTCACGTCCGGCACCAGCCCGCCGGATTGGAGAATACTCTCCACCTGCAATCCCAACTCGTCCCGCCGGGCCACTCGCTCGCGCAGCATGTCGCCCGTCGAGATATGCGGCAACCCCAGCGCTTGCTTCAGCAGCTTCGCTTGCGTCCCCTTACCCGAACCCGGGGCACCGAACAGGATCAGGCACAGCCGGCTCATCGACAGGGAGTTTCCGGCGCCCGCTTAAATCCCGCTCCGCCGTCCGCGTATGCGTCCCGCTCGCGGCGTAAATCCCTCGTAATGGCGCATGATCAGCTGCGCTTCAATCTGGTTCACGGTATCCATCGCCACTCCAACCACGATCAGCAAGCTGGTGCCGCCGAAATAAAAATTCACGCCAAGACCGTCCAGCAGCCAGCGCGGGAAAGTCGCGTCAATCCAATTGCCGATCCCCGGCAGCCGCTGCAGCTTGATCCCGGAGATCATGATCTGCGGCAGCAGCGATAGGATGGAAAGATACAATCCGCCCACCACCGTGATCTTCGTCAAAATATTGTTCATGTAGTCGGCTGTGTTTTTGCCGGGACGGATTCCCGGAATAAACCCGCCGTATTTGCGCATGTTGTCCGCTGCTTCATTGGGATTGAAAATGATCGACACATAGAAGAAGCAGAAGAAAATAATCAGCGCCGTGTAAAGCAGATAGTACAAAGGAGTCGACCCCGCCATCGCGCCCAGCATGCCGCTGAGCACCGGAGAGTCTTTGACGAACTGCACCGTCGTTAAGGTCTGCGGGAAGGCCAGCAAGGAGCTAGCGAAAATCACCGGAATCACGCCACCGGCGTTCACCTTCAAAGGCAAGTGCGTGGATTGCCCGCCCATCATGCGGCGTCCGATCACGCGCTTGGCATACTGCACCGGAATGCGGCGCTCGCCGCGTTCCACCAGAACAATGAAACCCACCACGCCGACCATCATCACCAGAATGATGATGACCTGGAGGGCGTTCCAGTCCCCGGTTTGAACCTTCGTCACCATTTCAAGAATCGCGTTGGGCAAGCCCACGACGATGCCCGTGAAGATAATCAGCGACATGCCGTTGCCAATGCCGCGCTCAGTGATCTGCTCCCCCAGCCACATGATGAATGCCGTGCCAGTGGTTAAGCTGAGCATGGTCATCAGAATGAATCCGACACCGGGATTCGTAACGAAACCCTGTTGCGCGCTTTGCAGCGCCGTGGCGATTCCGAAGGATTGAATCAGAGCCAGGATCACCGTCAGGTAGCGAGTCCACTGGGTGATCTTGCGCCGCCCCAGTTCGCCTTCTTTTTGCAGCTTTTCGAGGGTCGGTACGACAACCGTCAACAACTGCAAAATAATCGACGAGGTGATGTAGGGCATGATGCCCAGCGCGAAAATCGTCAGCCGGCGAAATGTCCCGCCGCTAAACAGGTCGAGAAATCCGAACAGCGTGCCTTGGTTCTGGCGGAAAAAGTCTTCCAGTTTATTGGTGTCGATACCGGGCGTCGGGATGTGGCCGCCCAGGCGATACACCGCCAGCAAAGCCAGCGCGAACATAAGCCGCTTGCGCAGATCAGGAACGCGAAAGACATTGGTTATGGCTTCGAGGAACTTCATGACCTGTTGACTCCTGGCTTAATTCCCGATCACTTCCGCAGTGCCGCCGGCCGCCTGAATTTTCTCGAGCGCCGACTTGGAGAATACATCCGCCTTCACAGTAATCTTGCGCTTCAGCTCGCCCGAGCCCAGAACTTTCAGCCCGTGCTGCTTCAGCTTGCGAATCACGCCCAGCTTCAGCAAGCTCTCGGCATCAAAGGTGGTGCCTTCGAGTTTCTCCAGCGAGCTGACGTTCACAATGGCGTATTCTTTTTTGAAAATGTTAGTGAAGCCGCGCTTCGGCAAACGGCGATGCAGCGGCATCTGGCCGCCTTCGAAACCGCGCATGCGCGAATAGCCCGAGATCGATTTGGCGCCCTTCGCACCGCGGCCGGAAAACTTGCCGCGCCCCGTGCCCATGCCCTGGCCCAAGCGGCGCTTCTTGTGTTTTTGCCCGGGGGGCGGTTTTAGCTGGCTTAGATTCATGGATGCTCCCCTTATTCGACGATCGTCAAAAGATGCGGGACCTTTTTCACCATGCCGCGGAAGGCCGGCGTGTCCGGACGCTCCACGATACGGTTCATCTTTTTGAGTCCCAACGCCCTGACAATCACTTTATGTTTTTCCGGCGTGCAGATGATGCTGCGAATCAGTTTGATCTTAATGGTTCCCGCCATGGCTATCTCACCTTATCCAATGCCAGACCGCGCATGTCAGCCACTTCGCCCTTGTCGCGCAAGCCTTCGAGCGCGTTAATCGTCGCCTTGACCACGTTGTGCGGATTGCGCGAGCCGATGGTCTTGGTGAGAACATTCGGAATGCCGACCGCCTGAATCACCGCGCGCACCGGGCCGCCCGCAATCACTCCGGTTCCCGCGGGAGCCGGCTTCAACAGCACCCGTCCGCTGCCGAAACGCCCCAGCACAGGATGCTGAATCGTGGTCGCCAGCACATGAATCCGCCGCAAATTTTTCTTTGCCGCCTCGATGCCCTTTTTGATCGCCGCCGGCACTTCCTTGGCCTTGCCGGTTCCGAAGCCCACGATCTTCGCGCCTGGATCGCCCACGACCACCAGCGCCGAGAAGCTCAAATTCTTACCGCCCTTGACGACCTTGGTGACGCGATTGATCGACACCACCTGTTCTTTCAGGTTCAGGCTGTTAGCGTCAATGCGCTTGGCTGTAGTTGTCGACATGCTGAATTAAAACTCCAATCCCGCTTCACGGGCCGCCTCGGCCAGCGCTTTCACGCGGCCGTGATAATGATACCCGCCGCGGTCGAATACCACGGCTTTAATGCCTTTGTCTTTGGCCCGCTCGGCCACCAGTTTGCCGATCGCTTTCGCGCCCGACATGTTGCCGCCGCTGCCCTTGCCCGAAGTTTTTTCCGAGGAGGACGCTGCCGCCACCGTGTGCCCCGCGACATCGTCGATGACCTGGGCATAAATATGCTTCACGCTGCGGAACACCGCCAACCGCGGACGCTCCGGCGTACCCTTCACCTTGCGGCGAATGCGCGTATGAATCCGCAGACGAATGATATTTTTAGAATCGCGTGACGCCATGTTACTTGCCTCCCGACGCGCCGGTCTTGCCGACCTTCTTACGCAGCGCTTCCCCAACGTAACGGATGCCCTTGTTCTTATAAGGATCCGGCGGACGCAGCGCGCGCATCTTCGCAGCCACTTGCCCGACGATCTGTTTGTCAGATCCGGTCAGCAGCAAGGGTGTCAAATTGTTCGCCGGCTTGTCGACTTTCAAATCCACGCCGTCGGGCAAATAAAACTCGATGGGATGCGAATAGCCCAGCGTGAATGTCGCGATGCGGCCCTTCACTTCGCAGCGGTAGCCGATTCCGAAGATCGCCAGCTCGCGCGTGAATCCACTCGAAACGCCCTGGATCGCATTGGCTGTGAGCGCTCGCGTCAGGCCGTGCAAAGCCGCTTTGTCGTCGCCATCGCGGATGACAGTCAACACGCCGTCCTTTTCCGAAAAGGTAATGCCCTTCGGCACCGGAACGGTTTGCTTGCCCTTGGGCCCCTCGACGGTCAACTGATCGCCGACGGTGACCTTCACGCCCTTCGGCATCGGAATCAGTTTTTTTCCAACTCTAGACATAAAATCCTTCTCCGCCTACCAAACGTGGCACAAAACTTCGCCGCCAACGCCCTCTTTGCGCGCCGTCGAGCCCGTCATCACGCCCCGCGGCGTGGTCAGGATATTAATCCCCAAGCCGCCCAGCACGCGTGGCACTTCTTTCGACCCGACATAAACCCGGCACCCCGGCCGCGACACGCGCTCGATCCGCGAAATCACCGGCACATTGCCCGGCGTGTATTTCAGATAAATGCGGATGGACTTCTTGTTGCCTTCTTCGGTCAGCTTGAAGTTGGCGATGTAGCCCTCGTCCTTCAAAATCTTGGCAATGTCCGTTTTCAGCTTCGACGACGGCACGTCCACCTTCGCGTGGCGCGTGGCCATGGCGTTGCGGATGCGTGTCAGCATGTCGGCGATCGGATCGGATGTGGTCAT
>JALYJH010000107.1 GCA_030775415.1 Acidobacteriota bacterium
CCGCCTGGACCGAACCCTGCCACATGTCCCAATGGTTCGGCCCCAAACATTGGACCAACCCCGTCTGCGAGCTCGACGTGAAACCCGGCGGAGCCTGGAGAATCGTCATGCGCGACCCCAACGGCGGCGATTATCCCTGCGGCGGGACATATCGCGAAATCGTGGCGGGAGAGCGCCTGGTCTTCACGAACAATGCGCTCGACACCGCCGGTAATCTCCTCCTCGAAGGCCTTACCAGCGTGACCTTCGAAGATGAAAACGGCCAGACCAAACTCACTCTCGTCACTCGCGCCAAAGGCTTGGTCCCGCAAGCCGCTTATATGCTCGAAGGCATGGAGGCGGGGTGGTCACAAAGCCTCGATAAACTCGCCGTCGAGTTGCGAGCCCCCGCGAAATAGGAGGCATCGGGCGATCGCCTCTAAGGTCTTCCCCCGAGTTTGGCCGCGAGCGTGCTCCATCACGCCCCGTGCAGTGCAGTACCGAACGGAATCAAAGCTTTACCGCGCATGCTCCGGGAGAATTTACCGTCCTCTGCCGGGTAGAACTTACCGGTAGTTAGCGTTTCGGTAGAATCCGCTATGCGGTGGAGCAGCAGGCGGTACGATGGCTCGTACCGGTTTGGGTGCCTCAGTGGCGGAACGTGCAGCCGTTCACGAGAGCAGTCGCTGTAGTTAAAATTTTGTGGGCATCGAATGCCCGGAAGGAACAAATGAAATCGAGCATTTTGATTGCCGGCAGCCTCGCCCTAACTCTTTTGGGGACAGGCTGCGCCACTAAGAAATACGTTGCGAAGTCCATCGCGCCGGTGGAACAGCGGGTTTCGGTCAGCGAGGCCAAGAACACTGAGCAGGATACCAAGCTCGCCGCGAACGCCTCCCAGATCGATGCTGTGGATAAGGACCTGTCACGCACGAAAGAGCGCCTGACGGATACGGATGCCAAGGCCGTAGCGGCCGCAAATGCCGCTGCTGCCGCCAACGCCGCTGCCGCCGCAGCCTCCGGTGCCGCTAGCGCCGCTGATGCCAAGGGACAGCAGGGAATTGAAGTGGGCACCACCGCCGCCAAGTCCGTCGATACTTTGCGCGAAGACGTCCGCAACGGCAAATTCAAGATGACGAAATCCGACACCGTGCTCTTCGGATTTAATCGCAAGAGTTTGAGCGATGAAGCCAAGGCTCAGCTTGATAGCTTCCTCCAATCCTTGGACGGAGTCAGCCGCTACGTGGTTGAAATCCAGGGTTTCACCGATAAAACCGGCTCCGCGGTGTATAACGACGAGTTGAGCCAGGAACGCGCGCAGGCCGTGGCCCGTTACTTGGCCAGCCACAAAGTCCCGCTGCGCAACATCACCATGCTGGGCACCGGCGTGGCCGAAGGGGATCAGAAAACGCGTGAAGAACGGGCGCAGGGCCGCAAGGTCGATGTCCGTGTTTACGTGCCGGAGATTTAATGGTTCGGGCGTCGCGCTGGCACTCCGCCGGCGCGGCGTCCTCCGAGTTGGCCGCCAGCCCCTCCGACCTGACGGCCATCTAGGGCAGGCGCTTGACAAGGTCTTGCGCGAGGAGATCTGCACGCCTCGCCAGGTTGACTGCGGTCACCAGATCTTGCTCTCGCGCCTGCTCTGCTTGTTTTTGGAAGGTCTGAATCCGTCCTACAATCTGCGTCAGCTCCGGGTTCAGATTTTTTCCCGCGACACCTCCCAGCACCTTCCGGACGCGATCTAGACTTTCATCCAGGCTCCGCGTGTATTCCCGTAACTGGTCCGCCGTGAAGATCTGCCCCAGCTTCGGCATTGCCGGCGGAGGCTCCGTCGGGATTGCCGCTGGCGGCGGCGCTGTCGCCCGCACCGGTGGCGGCGTACGCCGCGGCGCCGGAGGGGGCGGCCCCGCATTTGCCGGCAAGCTCTCCGGGAAGCCCTCAATCTGCGGCAGCTCCGCGTCCAGTTCCACCTCCGGCGCCTGCGGAATTTCCGGTACTACGCTCGCTATCACGGGCCGCGCCACCGGCGGAGGCGGCACGAACACTCGCGCCGCCGTCTTCTTTTGGAAGAAGCACGACGTGGTGCCCATCGAAATGGCGAGAATCAATGGAAGGTGCCGCAATCTAAACATGATGAGTCAACGCCGGAAACTGCAGGCGGAAAGTAGTTCCGCGGCCGACCTCGCTGGTAAAGTCGACAGTACCATTATGTAACTGAACCGCCCGATACGTAAGGGCCAGCCCGATGCCCGACCCCCGCTCCTTCGTCGTAAAGTACAGTTGAAAAACTTTGTCCCGTACTTCCAGCGGAATCCCCGGCCCATCGTCCGCCACTTCCACCGCCACGAAATCGCCGGTGTGCTCCACCTTCAGCCGCAGATTCCCCCCCTTCTTCATCACCTCAAGTGCATTGGTCACCAGGTTCAGCAGCGTCTGTTTCAATAGATCCGCATCGCCCCGAATCAAAGCCGCTTCCGCGGGAGCTTCAAAGTGCATTTCCACGCCCGCTGCCTTGGCTTGCGGCCTCATCAAGTTCGCCACTTCCCCCGTTAACGCCCCCAAATCCACCTCCGCGAAGCGGACTTCGAGCGGCCGTGAAAAATCCAGAAACGTCTTCACCACGCGATCCAGGCGCCGCACTTCCTTCGATAACACATCGATTTCGGGAATCATGTTCCCGTCCATTCCTTCCGCATGCGCCCGCAGGAGATCCAGCCGCAGGGCAATCGCATTTAGGGGATTCTTGATCTCATGCGCCACCCCGCCGCTGATGCGGCTGATCGCCGCCAGCCGCGAAGCCACGTCGAATTGCGACGCCACGCTGGCAATCTTATCGTCCAGGCTGCGCTTCAGGTTGGTATTGTCCTCGCGGGCGCCGCTATACTTCTGCCCCAGTAAATTCAGCTTGCTTTCCAGCGCCGCAAATTCCCGCGATTCGTTCTGCGGCCGCCGCCCTTCATCGCCGCTGAAATTCCCTTGCGCGATGCGATCGATGGTCTCTTCGATGCGCTTCAACGGTTGCAGCGCGCGGCTGGTCGCGAAGCCCGCCAACAGCAGTGACACCAGCAGCGCCCCTGCCGACACTTCCGCCACCGTGATCACCTGCGGCAAAATCGGGTCCAGCAGAAATACGCTCGAAGTCACCACCTGGATGGAAAAAATCGGCTGCTGTTCCACGCCCAGCGTGACCACCACCTGGTAATCCGGTCGCCGCACGATTAAATCCGTGAGCCGCCGGTACAAAGACCGGCTGCGCCAGTCCGCGAAATTTTCCAGGTGCGCCTGCTCTTGCCCCACCCGCGATGGATTCGACGACGCCAGAATCACCCCGTCCTGCCCCGCCACATTGATCTCCGCCAGCGCCGCCGACAGCGCCATCGTGCGGAACAGCATCGCAGCCACCTCCGGGTCGCTGGCTACAATCGCGCGCCATAATTCCTTGGTTTCGTCGAAACTCGCGGGCGCCGCCTGCTGGTCCCGCGTCTGCTTGTCGGGCGACTGGCTCTCCGGCGCATTGCGATTGATGCGGTCGTTGAGATACGCGTTTACCTGCTGGCTGGCTAATTGCGCGCGCTCGAGCGCGGTGGCCGATAGCGAATCTACCAGGCTGTCCAGGTACAGCGCGGAAAGCACCACCACCACAACAGTAACCAGAGCGACAGTAAGAAGGATCAGGCGAAGCCGCAGCGACATGGAAGCGTCAGGCGGCGCCTGGAGCGTCCTGAGCGCCGTACTCCCTTAGTTTATTAAACAGGGTTTTCTGGCTGATGCCCAGGATCTCGGCGGCCCGGGTCTTGTTGTTCTTGGTGTGCTCCAAGGTCAATTCAATCAGGGCCCGCTCCGCGTACTCGATGGTCGAGCCCACCGGAACCCGCAACTCGCTGCCATTCGACGCTGCGACGCTGCCCGTGGTTCCCACCGCGGACGCCGGCCGGACACCGCCGCTGTTTCCCTGGAAAGTAGGCGGAAGATGTTCCACGCGAATCGCCCCTTCGCCCGCCAGAATCGCCGCGCGCTCAATCACGTTGCGCAATTCACGCACGTTTCCAGGCCAGGAATGCGTGCGAAGAATCTCCAGCACCTGCGGCGCAGCCTCCGTGACCTTCGTCGCGTGCTTGCGGTTCATATCCGCCAGCAACGCCGCCACCAGGTCTGGAATGTCTTCCAGGCGATCGCGCAGCGGCGGCAGCGGCACCGGAAACACATTTAACCGGTAAAACAAATCCTCGCGGAACTTGCCGTCCCGCATGGCCACTTCGAGCGGCGAATTGGTGGACGCCACCACTCGCACATCCAATTGAATCTCCGTCTTCCCGCCCAGCCGCCGCACCCGCTGGTCTTCCAGCACCCGCAGCAGCTTCGCCTGCGTCCCCAACGGCATGTCGCCTATTTCGTCCAGCAGCACCGTGCCGTTCTGCGCCAGCTCAAAGCAGCCCGCGCGCCTCTCCAGAGCCCCCGTGAACGCGCCCTTTTCGTGCCCGAATAGTTCGCTTTCAATCAGGGTGTCCGGCAGCGCTGCACAATTAATCGCCACGAACGGAGCACTCCGCCGCGGGCTTAGATTATGAATCGCCCGCGCCGCCAGCTCCTTGCCGGTCCCGCTCTCGCCCGTAATCAGCACCGCCGCCCGGCTAGGCGCCACCTGCTGAATGAGCGCGAAAACCGCCTGCATCTTCGGCGAAGCGCCGGTCATCTCGCCCAGCACTCCGTGGTAACCCAGTTCGCGTTCCAGGCGCTCGGCGTGCTCCGCCAATCCCTGCTGCGCCACTGCCCTTTCAATCAACAGCCGCAAAGCCTGCGATTGCACCGGTTTTTCCAGGAACCAGAACGCCCCCAGATCGTGAATCAACGACAACGCCGTCTCCAGGCTCCCGAATGCCGTCTGCACAATGGCTGCCGGACCGTTCCCCTGTTCCTTCAGCCGCTGCAACAGTTCCTGCCCCGTCATGCGCGGCATATTTAGGTCCGTCACGATCACATGCGCCCGGAATGCGGCTAGCTTATCCATGGCATCCTGACCATCGGTGGCCGTTTCGACCGAATAGCCCCATAAGGCGATCATGCCCGCCAGGGCCGTCCGCTGGCTTTCTTCGTCATCGACAACTAGCACTCGGGGCGTGTGTTCAGTCTCCATCGTCTTCTTTCCAGACCTGTCTTTCTATTTCTATTGTGACAGCCAACCGCTTCGATATATAGGAGGGAGTAAACCTGCTAAGTGTTTCTCGCACATGGCCGTTGATGTGCTACAACTATTCGGGGTGACATATGCGTTTAAGAATGTATTATGGAACGGCTGTTTTAGCTCTTTTCGGCGGCGTAGTCCATGCCCAAGACATGGAGCGCAGAGCAAATTTTACCGGCGGCGGCGGTCCGGAGGGCAAATGCACGGTCGAAGTGATCGTCGACGGAGCAGCCCAAATTGAAATCCGCGGCGACCGCGCAATTCTGCGAAACCTCTTCGGCCAGCCTCCCCAATGGCGCCGTTTCGAGTGTACCGCTCCCATGCCCCCTAATCCCGTCAATTTCCGCTTCCAGGGAGTAGACGGCCGTGGTTCCCAGAAGCTACTGAGTGACCCACGCCGCGGAGGCGCGGCGGTCGTCAGGATTGACGACCCCGACAACGGCTCTCAAGGCTACACCTTCGACATATTCTGGCAAGGCCAGGGCGGAGGCTATCCGACCCAGGGTGATCGTGGCCCCGGTCCCGCGCCCGCCCCTTACCCCGGCGCGGACCGTGACCGCGACCGTGACCGTGATCGGGGGCCCGATGGCGATCGAGGATATCGCCGGATGCCGGTGGACGCGGCCATTCGCGTCTGTCAGGACGCGGTGCGCGCCCAAGCCAATGAACGCCTGCGCGGCGCGCCCATTGATTTCCGGCGCACCGCCATCGACGATCAACCCGGCCGCCAGGATTGGGTCGTGGGTACCTTTGAAATCCGCCGCGGCGATGGGCGTCCGGATGTGTTCCGCTTCAATTGCTCGGTGGATTTCGGTAGCGGCCGGGTGCGCTCCGCTGACTTCCAGCGCGCCGACCGTGATCGCGATCGCCGTTAAAACCGCGACAGCTTATTGAGGCCGTTGAAGGCAGCGGCCTTATAGCATTCCGCCAGCGTCGGGTAGTTAAAGACATTATCGACAAAATAGTCGATTGTGCCTTTCAATACCATTACTGCCTGGCCGATATGAAGCAACTCGCTCGCGCCTTCGCCGATGATGTGGACGCCCAGAATCTCCCGCGTCTCGCGATGGAAAATAATCTTGAGCCTTCCTGTGGTGTCGCCGCGAATCTGCCCGCGCGCGATTTCGCGATAATACGCCACGCCCACTTCGTATGGCGCGTCTTCATCGGTCAATTGCTCTTCTGTCTTGCCGATGAACGAAATCTCAGGAATCGTATAAATACCGTAAGGATAAGTAGCCGGATTGGTCTGCGCCGGACGATGAAACGCGATCGCCGCGGCCATCCGCCCTTGTTCCATGGAGACCGAAGCCAGGCTCGGGAAGCCAATCACATCGCCTACCGCAAAAATGTGGGGCTGCTGCGTGCGGTATTCAGCATCCACCGGAATGCGCCCGCGCGAATCCGCCACGATCCCGGCCTTATCCAACCCCAGTTCGTCAATGTTGCCCTGCCGCCCCACCGCGTACAACAGCGCATCGCCCGACAATTTCTTTTTGCTTTCGAGATAAGCCACCACGTTGCCGTCGGCGGTCTCCTCGACGTTCGAGACTTCTTCGTTCAAGCGCATCGTTACCCGCTGGTCGCGTAAATGATAGGAAAGAGCCTCCACCATCTCGGCATCGGCGAACTCCAATAAGCGCGGCCGCTTTTCAATCAAAATCACGCGCACGCCCAGGGTAGCGAACATGCAGGCGTACTCCACCCCAATCACGCCCCCACCTACCACAATCAGCGTCCGCGGAATCTCCCGCATCTCCAGCACCTGGTCGCTGTTGATAATGGAGCGCCCGTTGATCGGTACCCTGGCCGATGCCGCCGGCTTGGTGCCCGTGGCAATGATAAACGTTTCCGCCCGGATATCCGCCGCGCCCAGCGTGGACGTCACCCGCACCGAGTGCGGGTCGAGGAAGGTCGCGTATCCCGTCAGCACTTCAATGTTGTTGCGGTTCAACTGCGAAATTGTAACGTCGATTTCCGTGCGGATCACATGCTGCACCCGGAACGCCAGGTCCGCCATCGATATCTTTTCTTTTACCCGGTAGTTCACGCCGTAGACGTTCTGATATTGATACCCGGATAAATGGAGCACTGCTTCGCGCATGGTCTTGCTAGGGATGGTGCCGGTATTGATGCAGACGCCTCCCATGCACTCCACTTTTTCCACCAGCGCCACCTTCTTGCCTGTCTTCGCAGCCTGGATGGCAGCACGCTGTCCGGCCGGCCCGGAGCCGATGACCACCAAGTCAAAAGTCTGCATAAAACAATCCTACTCCGAAATGTTTCATTAATTTATTCTTGACAGATTCTAATATTAGATTTAATCTAAAACAAGTGGAGCAGCGCAGCGAACTTGATCGTCACTTTCAACGCGCCGGCTTGCGTTCGACACCGCAGCGCCGCGATGTGC
>JALYJH010000108.1:0-3297 GCA_030775415.1 Acidobacteriota bacterium
GCTGAATGTCTCCGTATTCCCCAACGACCGGCTGATGACC
This sequence comes from Acidobacteriota bacterium, assembly GCA_030775415.1. Classification (GTDB taxonomy): domain Bacteria; phylum Acidobacteriota; class Terriglobia; order Bryobacterales; family Bryobacteraceae; genus Palsa-187. The sequence continues at coordinate 41 of JALYJH010000108.1, forward strand.
TTCGACCCTATCACCGAAACCGCCGTCGTGATCATCACGCCCGGCGACATTTCAACTCAAACAGTAATCACCTTTACCAACGCTCCAACCATCAATGTTCCCGAACCGGGGACAGGATGGTTGTTCGGCCTCGGCTTAGCTTGCTGGGCTCTTCGCCCCCGGCGTAAGACCACGCTTGTCAAACCAGGGAAGGCCCCTGGAGCGGAGCACACACCTCCTCGAGCACGGATCGGTTAAAGCCAGCCGCCTTCCCTGGTCGAAATCGCCCTCCGGGAGGCGCTCCTCCGTTTCTGCTATCATTTTTTCAAATCCCTGTGACCGGAACCGCCATGCCCCGCGGATCCTTTTCGTCGTAGGCTTGCCCCGTTGGCATCGATCGACCTCACGCTGAGGTTTCACTTCCATCTGGAGTTTTGCTCGATGCTTTTTTCTGCTTACGGGTGTGTGGCATGAAGCGGCTTCCTTTTACTCCGCAATCGCAGGGCTTCACGGAAATTTTTATCCGCCGCGCCGTGGCGACAACCCTGGTGATGGCTGCCATCGTTCTGTTCGGCGTAGTGGCGTATCGCGCCTTGCCGGTGAGCGATTTGCCGAATATCGAAATGCCGACGCTGGTGGTCAGCGCGAGCCTGGCGGGTGCGAATCCCGAGACCATGTCCTCCGCGGTCGCCACTCCGCTAGAGCGCCAGTTTTCGACCATCGACGGCATCGATTCGATGAACTCCGTGAACACGCTCGGTTCCACGTCGATCACGCTGCAGTTTGCACTGAACCGCCCGATCGATGCCGCGGCCCAGGACGTGCAGACCGCCATTGCTCAGGCAACTCCGCTCCTGCCGCCGGGAATGCCGGCGCCGCCGTCTTTTAAGCGCGTGAATCCGGCCGATCAACCGGTGATATGGCTGGCGATCCGTTCGCGTACGCTCCCACTTTACAAATTGCAGGAATACGGCGACACCTTGTTGGCGCGGCGGTTTTCCATGGTCACGGGCGTGGCGCAAGTGGTGATCGGAGGTGCGCAGAAATACGCTGTACGGGTGCAGGTGAATCCGGACCGCCTCACCGCGCGCGGTATCGGCATCGATGAAGTGGTGGCCGCCATTCGCAACCAGAATGTCAATATACCCACGGGAACCCTTTACGGCAATAACCAGACCACGACGATTTTCGCCACCGGCCAGCTGATCAATGCGGATGCCTATAAGAACATCGTTGTGACCTACAGGAACGGGTCGGCGGTGTATCTCAGTGACCTGGCTACCGTGCTCGACAATGTGGAGGACGATAAAACCGCGGCGTGGCTGAGCACCAACGATTACACCGAACGGCTGCTCAATGTGATGGTCTACAAACAGCCCGGCAGCAATGCCGTGGATGTCAGTAATGGGGTGCGCGCTCTGCTCCCGCAAATCCTGAAAGAAGTACCGCCCAGCATGGGCGTGCGGGTGATCGCCGACCGCGCCAACAGCATTCGCGATTCTTTTCGCGATGTGCAAAGCACGCTGCTGCTCAGTTTAGGGTTAGTGGTGCTGGTTATTTTCGTTTTTTTGCGGAACGCTTCCGCTACCATCATTCCCAGTCTGGCGATGCCGGTGTCGCTGCTAGGCACGTTTGCCGTGATGTATTTGTGCGGCTTCAGCCTGAACAATCTGTCGATGATGGCGCTGATTCTCGCGATTGGGTTTGTGGTCGACGACGCCATTGTTGTTCTAGAGAACATTGTTCGTCACATGGAGGCCGGCCAGCGGTCTACCGACGCGGCCATCGAAGGGGCGCGCGAAGTCAGCTTTACGATCGTGTCCATGACGGTTTCGCTGGCGGCGGTGTTCATTCCCATCTTGTTCATGCAGGGTATTCTGGGCCGCCTGTTCCGCGAATTCGCCGTGACCATTATGGCGGCGATTCTCGTTTCCGGATTCGTTTCGCTTACGCTCACGCCCATGCTCTCCGCCCGCTTCCTGCGCAGCCAGCACGGCCGGCACGGCTGGTTATATCGCGCGACGGAGAGCTTTTTCGAACACCTGCAAGGCTTCTACGAACGTACGCTGCGCTTCACTCTTCGCCACAGCTTCATGATGCTGGCGCTCTCCATCGCCGTGCTGGGCGCCACCGGCTGGCTGTTTACGGTTGTGCCCAAGGGCTTCATTCCCACCGAGGATCACAACGAAATCTCGACACAGCTGGAATTTCAAGAAGGCATTTCCTATGGCGACATTTCACGCGAGATGCTGAAGCTCACGGACCTGGTGCGCGGCGACTCAGCGGTGGATTCGTACAGCACCAGCGTGGGAGGCAGCTCCGGCGCTACCAATATCGGACGGATTTTCTTCGATCTGCTTCCCCTGCGGCAGCGGCCCGGCCAACCCACCGCCGACCAGGTGATCGCGAGACTGCGGCCGAAACTCAATAGTCTTAAGTCGGCTCGCGCGTTCTTACAGAACCCGCCGTTGATTCGTATCGGCGGCGCATTGACCAAGAGTCTGTATCAATACACCCTGCAAAGCGGCGACATTGGCCTGCTCCGCAGCAGCGCGCAGATGTTTGAGAAGGAACTGGCTAAGATCCCGGGCCTGACCGGTGTAACCAGCGATCTGCAGATCAAGAGCCCGCAGGTATCCCTGGAGATCGATCGCAACCGGGCCGCCGCGCTCCACGTGACTCCGGAACAGATAGAGAGCGGATTGTTTGCGGCCTATGGACCGCAGTGGGTATCGACCATTTATGCCCCGGGCGATCAATATCGCGTACTGCTCGAAGTCGACCGGCGCTTTCAGGATAATCATGGAAAGATTTCGGCGCTGCGTATCCGGTCGCAGGATGGGCATTTGGTCCCGATGGACTCCTTGGTGCGCTATACAACGCAAGCGGGCCTGACTACCGTAAACCACTATGGCCAGTCGACTGCCGTCACGTTGAGCTTCGATCTGCTTCCGGGAGTCGCCTTGGGCGATGTCGTGGATCAAATTCAAGACCTGGCCACCCGTAAACTGCCCGACACTGTTACAGCACGCTTTCAAGGCACGGCGCAAGCGTTCCAGCAGTCCACGCGCAATCTGGCGCTCCTGCTGGTGGTGGCAATTTTGGTGGTCTACATCGTGTTGGGCATTTTGTACGAAAGTTTTGTGCATCCACTGACGGTGCTCTCAGGGCTGCCCTCGGCAGGATTCGGGGCGCTCCTGACGCTGTATCTTTTTGACCTGCCGCTGGACGTTTACTCGTTTGTAGGCCTGGTCCTGTTAGTAGGAATTGTCAAAAAG
>JALYJH010000108.1:3307-7555 GCA_030775415.1 Acidobacteriota bacterium
ATCATGCAGATAGATTTCGCTTTGGACGCCGAACGCCGGCTTGGCCTTTCTCCCCGGGAAGCAATTTTTCAGGGTTGTGTCACGCGTTTTCGCCCGATTATGATGACCACCATGGCCGCGTTGCTGGGCGCCGCGCCGATCGCTGCCGGCCAGGGCGCTGGCGGCGAGGTGCGCCGGCCCCTGGGGATGTGCATCATCGGAGGGTTGGTATTTTCGCAGCTCATCACGTTGTATTTAACGCCCACCGTATATCTATTCCTGGGAAAATTCCAAGCGCGCCAAAGGAATCCCTTGCCGGTTTATTCGGCCGAAGAAGAAGCGTTTGCGCCCACGGGAGATTAAGCCCGAAAAGTAACGGCTGTTTGTTACTCTAAGCGGGTGGCCGTAGACTTGGTGGTGTGCGTGGCGACAGAACTGGAAGGCTCGATGCTTCGTCCTCATGTTCCGGTTCTTTGCACCGGTGTCGGCGCCGTAAATGCCGCCTACACACTCACCAGATTCCTGGAGCGTCAGCATGCGCGTTCTGTGATCGTGTGTGGTGTGGCCGGAGCGTATCCCCGCGTGTTTAGCGAAGAGGGTTTGCATACGGGAAGCGTGGCGTGTGCTGAGAGCGAGTGTTATGGAGATCTCGGCGCGCAGTCAGCGAAGGGCTTCTTGGACATGCAGGCGCTCGGCTTCCCGGTGATTCAGTCGGCTGAGCCTATTTACAACGTTCTGCCGATGCAGATCTTTCCCGCCCCGCGAAAGTTTCGTTTTGTCACGATGAATACTTGCACGGGCGACGACGAGAGCGCCAGGCGGCTGGAAATACGGACAGGCGGAGCCGTGGAGAGTATGGAGGGCGCCGCCATCGCACACGTAGCAGCGCTTTTCCAGATTCCTGTAGGGGAGATTCGTGGAATAAGCAATCGGGCGGGCAATCGCGACCGCACTACCTGGCGCGTGCAGGATGCCGCCATCGCGGCGCAAGAGGCGCTGCTGGCTTGGATGGCGCAACGCTAGCCAGTCTTCGTCAATTTCTCAGTGAGATCTCAAATCCGTTGCGAAAAAGTCTGGCGGAGAGGGGGGGATTCGAACCCCCGGTAGAGTTTTTGACCCTACGACGGTTTAGCAAACCGCTGCTTTCGACCACTCAGCCACCTCTCCGTTTTTGAGCCGTCTGAACTGAATAACTTGGGTAACTGTCACTACATTATACTGCGACTTCCGCTCTTGTCGAACAGACGCAGAATAGATCCCGTTTTCGCCAGCCCACTTTGCCTTAGCAAGCCATCGCGTGAACCAGTTCACTCACCGGCGGCCTGTGGAGCAATTCCGCTGCGGTTTCGGTGAACTGGACCACAACTACCGTACGGTCATCAACCGGAACCGCTCCCTCCGTGAAGGTTTCGACAGCCTGCATGATGTGGCCCGCTAACTCGCTCGACGGAACATCCTGATGATCCCGCACTGCTGCGAGCACCACCTTCTCATCCAGCATGCATCCGTCCGAATTCTCGGCCTCGATAATGCCATCGGTAATCGCCACCAATACATCTCCGGGTTCCAATTGGACGGTCCGCTCCTCATAGACGCTTTTCGTGCTTAACCCCAGAACAGTTCCAGTGCATTCCAAAGGTATCGCGCGTTTGGTTCGGTGCCGAAGGAGAACTGCCCGGTCGTGCCCCGCGTTGACGTAGTGCAGTTCACGACGGCCGCTGTCAATGCGAGCGCAAAACAGGGTGGCATAGAAATTGTCGGGAGAAAGCTGCCAGACCATTTGGTTCAGATTCCCGATGAGCTCGGAAATCCGGCCGCGGTGATTTAGCCCCAGAGCACGCAACGAAGCCTGCACGCCTGCCATGATGATCGCCGCCGGAACACCCTTCCCCGAGACGTCGCCAATCGAGACCAGCAGCGACGTTTGGTCAACGGGCGCGAAGTCAAAGAAATCGCCGCCCACTTCGCCCACCGGCCGGCATTCGCCGTAATAATCTAAACCATCAATGGGCGGCAGGTGGTACGGAAAGAATCTCTCCTGAACCTGGCGGGCGCTGTCCAGTTCCGTGGCCGCGCGCTGACGCCGGACAATCTCGTTCCCCACCATCTCAGCCAATTGATCGTCTTCGAGCAGAAAGGAAATATGGGAGGAGAGCCCGGCCACGAGTTCGCGATCTCTTACCGTGTAGTCGGCCCGCGCTTTCTTCGGCCCGAATAGTAGCACTGCGTAGATCTCACCTCGAACGTGAATGGGACAAGTGATTCTAGGCGACCAGTTCTCACGAGTTGCATACCCGCCGGAAACCCGGGGATCGTCATCGCTTCCTACGCGGAGCCCCTCCGAAGGCAGCCCGCCGATGTACGCGAGGCAGCGGTTGAGATCGGGCGGTTGGCCCGATGTAAAAAAAGGAGAGTAGACAGAACCCAGCTTGCTGACGGCCAGCGCCCATGTGGAATCGACGCATTCGGCGAGATTGCAAGCAATCTGAGAAATAAGTGCCGGGAATGTTTTGTTCTTCATGCAACAAAGGACGCTGCAGTCGTGCGTTTCGCGGGTCGCCGCTCTGTGAAGAATCGAGAACTTTTGTTACGTACCTAAAACCGATTCACGCTGGCGCAAGCCACAATTCGTCACTAAATTCACCGCGCAGATCCGTATCTTAAATCACCCCAAGCACCGTCCATTTTGCATGAGGAGTTACAAGGCACGTTCGTCCTCACACCTGGAAGTAGCTTCGCCAGTTTTTCTCTGAAGCATTGGAGCTTTCCCCGCCTCAGGGAGTTGCTCGCGTTAACGTGGGCTAAAACAATCGCTGAAAAATTAAATTTAAGGGAGATGATCATGAAACGTAATCTATTACTACTAGCATTCGGTTTGATGGGCAGTGGGGCCGCCGTAGCACAGGAAGCTACCACACCGGCCGCCGAAGTCGGATTCAATTATTCTTACGTCACCACGATGCCGGGAGGCGCCGCGGCTTCGTTCGGATCGCAGGGAGGTTCCGCAACCTTCGTCTATAACATTAATAGGGTCTTGGGCGTGGTCGCCGATCTCGGCGGATATTACAATGGTGGGGCAGCAAACTTCAGCCCGACCACTTTCAGCTATCTGTTTGGGCCGCGGTTGAGCCTTAGGAAGTCATCCAAGTTCACTCCGTATATTCAGGCGTTGGTCGGAGGAGATCGCGTGTCCACCAGCCTCGTGGATGCCACTACCGGAAATACTCAAGTACAGAATGATATCGCGGCGGCGTTCGGAGGAGGCTTGGATGTTCGATTGACAGACCGTATCGCCATCAAGCCATTTCAGATTGAATACTTGATGACGCAGACCCCGAACATCTGGAGTACCGTCAACCCGCAGAACAATATGCGTTATTCCGCGGGTATCGTCTTTCGCTTTGGCGCGAAATAGAATCTGGACGAACGTCTGAGGACGCCTGTCACTTAGGTGGGATGCGTCCTTCACGCCTCAACGCGCGTTGGGTGACTTGAGACAGCCCGCCGATACCGCTTATTTAGGAATGGCGGTAATGTAATCGGTAATCAGCTTCAATTCTTCAGGCTTGAAGGAGAAGGCCGGCATGATGGAGTCAGGCGAATATTTGGTGGGGGCAGCGAAATGGCCTTCGATCCAGGAGCGTTCGCGGCGTTCGCCCAAGCCGTTCAAGGATGGCCCAAGTTCGTCGCCGACGCCGTTGATCTTGTGGCAACTGGCGCAGTCGTTCGCCTGATAAATCATGGCGCCGTCGATCGCGGACTGCGGGGCGTTCTGCCAGGCGTCGACAGCTTTATCACTGCGTTTACCGACGAAGGTGACGAGCATTTGCACTTGTGGGTCGGTCAGGACTCCGGCGGGCTTGGAGTTGGTTTTGATGTGTTCAGCGAGCCAATCCATGGGGCGCGAGCTAGCGGCGAGGGTCAAGTCCGGTCCGGCTCCCGCTTGCCCCAAGGTGTGGCAGGTCGCGCATTGCGCTTTGCGAAAGAAGCCGATCGACGCCAGATTGCCGGCTGAAATCTCCTGCCAGGGTTGAACCAGCGACATGTCCATCTCGCGCGTTTCCGGCGTGGTGGCTACGGCGCGTTGGGTGAGGCCGGCCCAAAAGATGGCAGCCAGCACCACCAGGCAGATCGCCCCCGTGCGTTGCCGCACCACTTTCATCTTGCCGCGGTCAATGAACGGGATCAGCAGCAGCGCCACAATAGCGAGCGTGGGGAGAATCACGGCGCCCACCACTTCGAGCGGCCCTTCAAACGACTTTAGGAATT
>JALYJH010000109.1 GCA_030775415.1 Acidobacteriota bacterium
GTATTGGACTCGTCCGCCCTACGAAGGCTCGCAGTGGACTGAGCCTCATTATGAGGGCGGCATGTATTATCAAGGCTACTGGAATGGTGAACACGGGCAAGTGGGGCATGACCATAAGTGGGATCGGGACCGTAAATACCGCGATTACCAAGATCGCCACTAGTCAGATGCGCCGCAGGGGCTGATCCATCACGTTCGCCAACATCTCCTGAACGGTGCGGCTCCCGCGAGGCGGGCGGAGCGTAGGTGCGAGCTCGGCTAGAGGTTCGAGCACAAACCTGCGTTCCGCCATGCGCGGGTGCGGAATTTCGAGGCCTGCGGTATGGATAACGGCGTCTCCGAAGAGCAGAATATCGAGATCAATGAGGCGGGGGCCTTTGACGATGGTGCGCTTGCGTCCCATCTCATGCTCGATTCTGAGCAGACGCGCAAGTAGCTGTCGTGGGAAGAGGGTGGTTTCCGCAGCTACCACTTGGTTCAAGAACCAGGGTTGATCGAGGATGTCGCGCGGGGCAGTTTCATAGACAGATGAGGCGCGGGTGAGGCGCACGTGCGGCGAGGCAATGCGCTCGCGCGCGAGCAGCAGATTCTCGAAACGATCCCCCAGGTTGGATCCTAGCGCGATGTAGACGGTTTTCACGGCGTATTAAAAGAGCGCGCTTTGCGATCCGCCGCGCCGCCGCGCGATGCCGAAGTATTCAAAGCCACGTTCTGTGCCGACGCGGCCGCGCTGCGTGCGATCGAGAAATCCCAGTTGCATTAAATACGGCTCGTAGACCTCTTCGATGGTGCCTTGCTCTTCGTCAATGGACGCCGCGATGGTGCTCAAACCCACGGGGCCGCCGCCGTATTTTTCGAGCACTGTTAGCATGATTTTCTGGTCGATTTCATCTAAGCCGAAGCGGTCCACTTCGAGCAGGTTTAGAGCTTTTTCGGCCACGCTGGAGTCAATGCGTCCGTTGGCGCGCACTTGAGCATAGTCGCGGACGCGGCGCAACAGGCGGTTGGCAATACGTGGCGTTCCACGGCTGCGACGGGCAATTTCTTCGGCTCCGGCTAGGTCGATCTCGACACCCAAGAGTTTTGCCGACCGGCGCACGATGTGGGCGAGTTCGACGACGTCATAGGGATTGAGGCGCAGGACTAAACCGAAGCGTCCGCGCAGAGGCGCGCTGATGATTCCTTGACGAGTGGTCGCGCCGATGGCAGTGAAGGGTTTAATATCCATGGCCACGGTGCGCGCTCCAGGACCGGTGCCGATCAGGATGTCCATGCGGAAATCTTCGAGCGCGGAATAAATCATTTCTTCCACGTCCGGCTGCAGGCGGTGGATTTCATCGATGAAAAAAACTTCGCGCTCCGCCACGTTGCTGAGGATGCCAACCAAGTCTAATTTTTTTTGCAGAACGGGTCCTGAGGTTTGCTGGATACCCACGCCCAGTTCGGCCGCGATGATGCCGGCCAGCGTAGTTTTCCCTAGGCCAGGCGGCCCGTAAAGGAGTACATGGTCCATGGCTTCGCCGCGTTGGCGTGCGGCTTCGATGGCGATGGCGAGTTGTTCTTTCAGCTTGCTCTGTCCGGCGAAATCGGCCAGACGCAGCGGCCGTAACGCAGTTTCAAACTGCCGCTCTTCCTCGCGTAGCGATGCCGAAACGATGCCTTTCTCCTGCATGAAGCTTCAGTGTAGTGGAACCGCGCGGGGCATGCCATGCGAAAGTGCGCTTGCGAGGGCGGTACATGAAACCGGATAATGGGCCTCATTGGATGCGCGGGAGGAGGTGCACAGATGGCGCGAACATTGGCGTTGAATCCGCCTTTTAACGGGATGCCGACAATTGTGAATGTGCTCGGCCGGGTGGGCCCGGGTGAACCCAATAATCCGGATGACGTTCGAGTGGTGCAAAGTCTCCTACAGATGTGCGCTCGCGGCAAGGCTTTTGCGGCGAGTATTGGCGTGCCGCAGCCGAGCGGCCATTTCGACGCTGCTACCGGTTTCTGGATTTACCAAACTCAGAGCAGCATGCGCGGGCAGGTGGTGGATGGCGTGGTGTCGCCGGCGCACGGCACGCACTACGCTCCGGGCGGAGGCGTGTGGACGATCGTAATCTTCAACAACATCGCGAAGAGCACTGCGCCGGCGGAATACGCGGCGTTTTTGGCGCGGTCTACCACTTAAGGCGCGGCTTAAGTTATCTCACTAACTTCAGAGCAAGCCGGAAGAGCGCGTCGAATTCGTTCGATTCGCTGTTCGAGCGTGCTTTGATCAGGGCGGCTTCGGCTGACGCACGGCTGGCTCCGAAATTCATAAGCGCGGAGATCACGTCCTCTTCGGTGGCTTCGAAAGCACTTTTGGCTAGGCCGCCGCTCCCGGCAAGCGAAGTTCCTGCCGGGCCCAGTTTGTCGCGGAGTTCCAGAATCATGCGTTCGGCAGTTTTCTTGCCGACTCCGGGGATGCGCACCAAGAGTTCCACCGCGCCGGAGCGGATCGCTGCGACTAGATCGTCCGTGGTCAATCCGCTGAGCGCAGTGATGGCGAGCTTGGGTCCGATGCCGCTCACCGCGATCAATTTTTCGAACAGTGCTTTATCATCTTTCGCTAGGAAGCCGTAGAGCGCCAGCATATCTTCGCGCACGTGCTGATAAATGTGCATGTGCACCGGCGAGCCTAGCTCGGGAAGCGCGGAATAGGCGGAGACCGGGATGGTGACCTCATAACCCACGCCCTGGACGTCGATGACGATCTGGTTGGGGTGCTTTTCGAGAAGTGTGCCGCGCAGATGCGAGATCATTAGAACCTAGGATACGAAATCGTAAATGCGACGGCGCTTTTTTGTGGATCAAGTGAGGAATGGACATGCGGAGATTACGGGCGATGAGGCCCGGCACCTGACGCGCGTGCTGCGTGTCGAGGTGGGCCAGCGCTATGAGATTTCCGACAACCGCGGCGTGTACCTGGCGGAGATCGAGACGGCTCGCAAGGAGCATGTGATTTTCCGTACGCTCGAAAACCTGCCGGTGATCGAGCCGCCGGTGCAAATGATTCTCTGTGCGGCCATCGTGAAGTTCGATCACTTCGAGTGGATGATCGAGAAGGCGACCGAGCTGGGGGTGGCGCGGATTGTGCCAATGATCAGCGTGCGCACAGAACGAGGTTTGGATAAAGCCGCGCCGAAACGCTTGGAGCGTTGGCGCCGCATCGGACTCGAGGCTAGCCAGCAGTCCCGGCGCGCGCATCTGCCGGAAATCGACGAGCCGGCGCCGTGGCGCGAGGCGCTGGCAACCATGGCGGCGTATCGTTACGCTCTGGATGAGGACACCACACTTCCGTTGCCCATGGCATTTCCGGCGGAGCGGCGCGCGGATGCAGCGGTGGCTCTATTGATCGGTCCGGAAGGCGGTTGGACAAACGAAGAGCGCTCCGAATTTGTGGGGGCGGGATGGGCGCCGGTGTCGCTAGGGCCGTCGATTCTGCGCGCAGAGACGGCGGCGCTGGCGGCGCTGGCGGTGGTGTCCGCGGCGTGGCTGCCGTCTGAGGTTGCTACACTGGGACATTGATTCACCGCCTGGTTTTAGAAAATCTCAAGCACCGTCCGGTGCGAACTCTGCTCAGCGCCGTCGCCATTGGTGTTCAGGTCACCATGATCCTCACGCTGGTGGGCGTCAGCGAGGGTGTGCTGGGGGACATTGCTGCTCATGCGCGTGGCACGGGCGCGGATATATTGGTGCGGCCTCCCGGTAGCTCAGTACTGGCGTTTTCGGGCGATATGCCGGAGGGAATCGTGGGGCTGGTGCGCAAGGAGCCGCACGTGGTGCAGGCCACGGGAACCAAGGTGCAGCAGATCGGCAACTTCGACTCCATCACAGGAATTAATCTGGATGAGTTCAATCGCATGAGCGGGGGACTGCGCTATCTGGCAGGCGGTCCGTTTACCGCCGATAGCGATCTCTTGGTCGACGACGTTTATGCAAGTGCACACAAGCTGCGCGTCGGAGATAAATTGGATCTCGGCCTTATGTGGCGAGTGGCGGGGATTGTGGAATCTGGTAAGCTTTCGCACATGTTTGCCCGGCTTCCATACCTTCAGGAAAAATATTCCGCCGAAAACAAAGTTTCCGTAGTATATGTGAAAATCGACGACCCGAAAAATATGGCGGCGGTGATCGCTTCGTTGAAAGATCGGCTGCCGGACTACAAAGTTTTCTCGCTGGATGAATTTGTATCGCTTATTTCGGTGGACAGCATTCCTATCCTTAAACGCTTTACGCGCGTGGTGATCGGCCTGGCAGTGGTCGTGGGCTTTCTGGTGGTGTTTCTTTCCATGTACACTGCCGTGCTGGAGCGAACGCGCGAGATTGGCATTCTGAAAGCTCTGGGCGCGTCGCCCGGCTATATCATGACGATTTTGCTGCGCGAAACTTTTTTGCTGGCCGCAGCCGGGGCGATTGCCGGCATCCTAATGAGTTACGGCACGCAGGCGATTCTACGTGTCGCCGTGCCCACCATGCCGATGCTGATCGCGCACGCCTGGTGGCCCTGGTCGTCGCTGATTGCACTGGTGGGTTCGATGATCGGCGCGATCTACCCCGGCCTCAAGGCCGCACGGCAGGACGCCATCGAAGCACTGGCCTACGATTGAGTTTTCATGATTGAAATCGGGGACTTGAAGAAGACTTATCACGTCGGCGAGATCGATGTGCATGCGCTTCGTGGCGTGAATTTATCCGTTAAACGAGGCGAGTTCCTCGCCGTAGTAGGTCCCAGCGGGTCTGGCAAGTCGACGCTCTTTCATATTTTGGGAGGGCTCACGCCGCCGTCTTCCGGAACGGTTCATATTGATGGGCACGACCTATTGGCTATGACGGAAGCTGAGCGGACTAACCTGCGTAAGACCGGGGTTGGTTTTGTGTTTCAGAAATACAATCTTTTGCCAACCCTGACGGCGGCCGATAACATCGAGATCGCTCGCGATATCGCCGGAAAAGGCGGGGCTTCAGATCCACAGTTCGATGAAATTTTGGGTCTGTTAGGGCTGAAAGGGCGCTTGCATCACAAACCTCGTGCGCTTTCCGGTGGCGAGCAGCAACGGGTAGCGATTGCGCGCGCGATCGTGAATCATCCGGCGATATTGCTGGCGGATGAGCCTACCGGTAATTTGGATACGGAGAACTCGGAAGCAGTGCTGGGGTTGTTGCGCGATCTTAACACGCGGCTGGGACAGACAATTTTAATGATCACGCACAACCCGGAGGCAGCGGCTTATGCGCACCGCACGGTGAAGATGCGCGACGGGCGCATGGCCGAATAGCCGCGATGCGCTACGATCGAGTAACAAGAAAGCTAAAAAATCGTAGGAGGACTCCTTGAGCGAACGCCTAGAGTTTGACATAGATTGTCCTAATAATCACGACCAGACAGTTAGATTCAGCCGGGAAGAATTCGAAGAATTGTTGAAGTCTGGCGCATTGGTGTTCCACTGCAACACGTGCGACGCAGACTGGCCCCCGTCGAGTGAAGAGATTGCCGAATTCCGGAAACAATTTTCAAAAAGTTAGCTGCTGGAATTCAAGGCATCATCGGCCATACTGTCAGGGCTCCCGGGTTTGACTAACGACGCGTGACCACCAAGCATTTCCTGCGCTATCGGTTTGCGTAGGATATACTGGCTGCTGGTTAAACGGCGATTAGCGCCGGACCAAAGGAACGAAATTGGGAGGAGAATGAACATGCGCCGTTGGAATCGTGGATGGATTTTATTCGCAGCCGGCCTAGTTTTAGGAATGGTTGCGATTAAGTCGATCGAAGCGCAGCAGGAGAAAGGTATCGGGCTTCGCGTCAACCACGTCGGGATCAACGTGAAAAATCTTCAGGAATCGATCGACTATTACACGAAGACACTCGGCATGCGGGAAGGTTTCCTGATGCGCGACAGGAGCGGCAATCCAACTACCATGTATGTGCAGGTCGACAAGTATACGTTCCTGGAACTCGCCCAGTCTAACGCAGATCGCCCCGTTGGGATCAGTCACGTCGGTTTCCAAACCGAAAACCTGAGCGACACCATCGCGGAGTTGCAAAAACGGGGCATTACCGTGCCCGCGCCTAGCTCGGCCGGCAGCGGGGCGCCACATTCTAGCATCAACGATCCTAATGGAGTGCGCCTGGAGCTGCTTGAATTCGCTCCAGGGTCGATGCAGCGCAAAGCGATCGAGGCGTACAAGTAGAAGCCGGTTGGGTCCGCAAGGAATTTGCTGAGGGCAGAGGGCACTGGCGCAATGATTATCCCCCTTCGCTCTTTTTAACCTGGACGCGTTTCCATTTTTTGCCGGCGCGGATGGTGTGGGTTCCGGATTCTGCTGCGAACACCATGCCCGCTCGATTACCGTCGATTTCGACTGCGCCCGATTTGATCAGGCGCTCGGCTTCGGTACGGGTGGGAGCCATGCCAGTGGCCTGCAGCATTTGTGGGACGCGGAGATCGCCGGGCTCGCCATATTCGATCGTTTCGATATCGCTGGGTTCGGCGCCCTGCCTCACTTCGCGATTAAAATCATCGAGGGCTTGAGCCGCTTCAGACTGCGAGTGGAAATCGGCGACGATCCGTCCGGCGAGCTCCATCTTCACTCCCATGGGCTCCCCCTGCTTGAGCGCGGCGATTTCAGATAGCGACAAATCTGTCAGCAATTCCCAATAGCGCCACATCAAGGGATCGCTGACGCCCATGACTTTGCGGAACATAACTTTGGGGGGGTCCGTGATGCCGATGTAGTTGTTCTTCGATTTCGACATCTTCTCGACGCCGTCCGTTCCTTCAAGCAGGGGAGTGGTCGCGACAATCTGCGGCGGCTGGTCGAAGTCACGCTGCAGCTCGCGGCCCACCAGCAGGTTGAACCGTTGATCCGTGCCGCCGAGTTCGACATCGCATCGGAGCATCACGGAATCGTAGCCTTGTACCAGCGGATACAGCAGTTCATGCATCGAAATCGGGATGCCGTCTTTGAGGCGCTTAGTGAAGTCATCGCGCTCCAAAATACGCGCCACCGTGTATTTCGAGCAGAGGCGGAGTATATCCTCGAACTTTAACTGATCGAGCCATTCGCTATTAAAGCGGATCTCGGTTTTGACGGCGTCCAAAATTTTGAATACTTGTGCCCGGTAGGTGTCAGCGTTGCGATTGATATCGGCGCGAGTCATCGGAGGACGCGTGATATTGCGCCCGCTGGGGTCGCCGATCATGCCGGTGCCGTCGCCGATTAAAAAAATTACCGTGTGGCCCAGGTCCTGAAAGTGTTTCATTTTGCGCAGCAGCACGGTGTGGCCCAGGTGGAGATCGGGTGCCGTGGGATCGAAGCCGGCCTTCACGCGCAACGGGCGGCCGGTTTTCAAAGCCTCGGTGAGGCGCGCTTGCAGATCCTCTTCGCGTACGATTTCGGAGAAGCCTTTTCTTAGATACGCCAACTGTTCGGGAACGGGAGCAAAGGACACTTTACAATTGTAAACATGAAGGCGATCTATCTCATGAGCTTGCTGATTCCCCTTGCTTCCGCACAGT
>JALYJH010000110.1 GCA_030775415.1 Acidobacteriota bacterium
CCTCCGGCTGGACCCGCAGCAGGAGGGGATAGAGAAAGTTCGGCCTGGGATGTCCGTCGAGCCAACTGTGCACTTTTAGATCGTGCGAAAGCTAGTGGATTTCGATACATGAATCACTTTCTTCTTCTTACGACATATCCCGTGCTCTTCTTCGCGGTTCTTCCCAACCGAGAAGGCGCGGGCGGGGATGTATCCGTCCTGCGCGCCATTTGGGTACAGAAATGCCGATGGACCCGCCGGTAAGCGTGGATTGTGCCGGACTCGGATACGGCTCCGAACATCAGGCGTCTTTTTGAACTGTTTGCCAGCGGTGAATTCTCCCTCAAAGAGCTAGCGGCCAAAGCGCGCGCAGAGGATCTCATGCTTCACTCCCCGAGGCCAGTCGGATTATGCTCAATACTAATGTCCACGGCGCAGCACATCGGTCGAGACTCTTCCACCGGTGGGGCGGTGTCCGCAAGAAGAAAAACAACTGCGAGCAGTATGTTGTGATCGCGAGATCGGCAGGTGTGCCAATAGCAGTTTGTCTCAACCGAGGGGGTCACCCCACGGGAGTGTGCCAGTAGCGTGCCAACTCCCCCGGACTCGCGGGGATTCACCTTAGCGCACACGTATTATAGCGGCATAACTATGAATAAATAGAGTTCTTGGAATCCGTGGAGTCCATGGAGGGAATTGAAAAGCTCGTCCTAAGAGGCTCTTAATCAGTAAGTTGTAGGTCCGATTCCTACTGCGCTCACCACTTAAACTCAGTCAGTTATGAGGAAATGTGGCGCCTCTCGAGCACCTTCCAGAATGCCAGGAGGGTGATCACGTACCAGTAGCGCATTGGGATAACCGCGTAACATGCAATCCATTTCCTTTGTCGGAGCGTGCGGCTGATCTGCTCGAAAAATTAAACGACGATCAGCCTACTCTCTCTCCCGGATGAGGGTCATCGGTTCGCCCAAGGCATCGCCGTGCAAAATATACAGATCGCCAACGTAGCCCGGACCGCCTCAATCGGGCTCGACGCGTATCGTCAGGACGCTCCACCGGCCGCCGCTTTCCAATCGTGATAGAGTCTGTGAAGGAGAAACGCTCAATGGATTTCCGAAATTTTTCTTTGTTCGTGCTCGCTGGTCTGGGCGTCTTCGCGATTTCGGGCCAAGCGCAAGCACCTGCGCCCATGCCTTTCGTCGCCCATCAATTGAAGCCCAACGTTTACTGGATTGAAGGCGGCGGCGGGAATAGCGGCGTCATCATCGGCGACAAGGGCGTTATCGTGGTTGACGCCAAGACGACGGCCGCGGGTGGCAAGGAGCTTCTGGATAACATCGCGAAGATTACGCCGAAGCCTGTCACGACCGTGATTCTGACGCATAGCGACGGCGACCACGTTGGCGGGCTCGCCTCCTTCCCGGCCGGTATCATGATCATCGCCCACGAAAATAATAAGAAAGAGCAGGAAACCGCGCTCACGACCGGCGGAAGGGGCGCGCCTCCCGCGGGGCATCTCCCTACGCGTGTCATAACCAAGAACAAGGAAAATCTCAAAATCGACGGCGTGAAAATAGAAGTCCTCCATTGGGCGCCCGCGCATACGAGCGGCGACCTGGTGGTTTATCTCCCCCGCGAAAAGATTGTTTTCACGGGCGACATCATCGCCACGCAGATAGCCGATCCGCTGATTCACGCTGAGAAAAACGGCTCCTCGGAGGGTTGGATCACGACCACTAAGGGCATCGTCGCGCTCAACTCCGATCAATTCGTGCCGGGACACGGCATGCTCCAGAGCAAGAGCGATATCCAAATGCGCCTGACAAACACCGCGGCGAAGCGCGCGAAGATCAAGGAACTGGTCGGAGAGGGCAAGTCGATCGAAGAGGTTCGGGCCGCTGTCGGCGATCCTCCGCCGGCTGCTCCCGGCGGTCGCGGACCTAATTTCGCGTCCTTCACCACCGTGGTTTACAACGAACTCTCGAAGAAGAAGTCCTGACGCCTCGATTTCGCGGCCCCGCGTTTCTTCAACGCGGATATCTCTATCGTGAAAGACACGAAGATTTCGGAGAAGTTGAGAGTGCAGTTCCGGGCGGAGTTCTTTAACTTCTTAAACCTTGAGAATTTTGCCTTACCGAACAGCATGCTCTTTAGTGGCGCTAACACGAGTGGCGTTACCTCTAGTGGAGTTCCTATCCGGGCGTCATTACGGCGAATACCGGCACTGCTGGCAAAATCACATCGAGCGCTCAGGCTCAACGCCGCGGCAGATTCAGTTTGGATTGAAGCTGAATTTCTAGAGCGGATAATCCAGGCGCGCCACGGGCGGATAACTGGAGGTATGTTGATAA
The DNA here is from genome assembly GCA_030775415.1 of Acidobacteriota bacterium. GTDB lineage: Bacteria > Acidobacteriota > Terriglobia > Bryobacterales > Bryobacteraceae > Palsa-187. Next base: position 2,331 of record JALYJH010000110.1, read on the forward strand.
AACATGCCTCTAGCCCCCGCCCATTTTTTTGTACCCGAACAGATGGGCAAGCGCGAAGTGGCTCCGCGGCAAGTTGCTGTTGGCAGGCATGAACCGCCGAACTGATGCATTGTGCATTTGATCCGCGCGAGTTTGAACCATGTGAGATGGAAAGAGCGGCGGACACTGGCGATGGACTTGAAGCTGATTTATCGTGCGGCCACGGCGGAAGCAGCCGGGCCAGCGCGCCGAGTTTCGCGGGAAGTGGCCCAAGCGCCAGGTGGTGGCCGATGTTTGGGCGCGCCAATGGGAACGGGTGATTCGGTTCTTCCAGTTTCCCGAAAAGGTACGCAAGGTGATTTACACGACCAATGCGATCGAGAGTCTGCACTCGAGCCTCCGCAAAGTGACCCGGAATCGCGGCGCATTCCTGAGTGAAGAAGCGGCGTTCAAGCTACTATATCTGGCGCTGCGCAATGCATCGAAGAAGCGGTCGACGCTGCAGTTCTGGAAAGAAGCGATGCGGCAGTTTGAGATGATCTACCCCCGGCCGCCGCCAAGCGGCGCGAGCAGCACGAATGGCCCCGGATACCAGCTGTCGCCGGTGGGCTTCGGCTACGCTCCGCCCCCAACTGCGGCCGGCATCCGGCATCACAGCATGGGTACCTGAACTTGATGGAGGCTGCGTTTACACAAAGGAATTGACACGGCCTAAGCCTTTGATGGATAATATATTGCCGCTCCTACTGCGGAATGGAGAAGCTGAGATCGATTTTGCCACGAGAAGGGTGACGTTCGATTTGTAGTTGAGGCGTACTATCCTGAAGGGGCCCCTATTCGTGTCAAGTCATGACGATTTCAAAATGCTGAGCGCGCTCGCAGCCATCGGCCAACTTTCGTGCGTCGAAGAACAGAACTTGCGGGAGCACCTCAGGGTTTGTGAAGATTGCCGCGAGGCGCACGCCGAATGCTTGCAGCTAATCGCGTGCGAACTGCCGCGGACTGTGGCGAAACGATTACGGTTCCAGTTCATGTTTCCGAGGCCGAGGCGAAGCACGACGCTGCGGGATCGTTTTTTGGCTCGGGCGCGTGCGACAGGAATTTCGTTTTCGCCTGAGGGCCGAAGACCTTCCCGGATTCCCTCCATGCCGTCTTGGGGCTCATGGAAATGGGTGACGGCGTCAGCCGGCCATTCAGCGACTCCTAGCGCTTCCGTCGTGGGATGTTGTATGCCTACATCGCTGGCCAGTCGAATCATTCATAACCTCTTGATACCGATACAGTCTCACGCCATATGTTCGTAGCTGAAACGGCCTGATATAAGGAGCTTAGATGCGTACAAGTCTTTCGATTGTGTTTCTAGTATTTGCCGTGACTTTGGTGGGTCAAGAGTCGATGCCCCAGCCTCGGGTTACGTTCGCCAAGGACGTGGTGCCAATCCTTGAACGCTCCTGCCAGAACTGCCACCGTCCCGGATCGATTGCTCCGATGTCGCTGCTCACTTATAAGGATTCACGGCCTTGGGCGCGCTCCATAAAGGAAAAGGTCGCGCGTCGCCAAATGCCGCCTTGGCACATTGATCGAAACGTTGGTATTAATAAGTTCAAGGACGATCCGTCGTTGACTGACGCTGAGATCGCGACGATTTCGAATTGGGTCGATCAGGGCGCGCTAGAGGGCAATCCTGCCGATATGCCGCCGCCGCACCAATTCAGCGATATGGATAAATGGCATATCGGTAAGCCAGATCTGGTGGTTTCGATGGCGAAGCCCTACAAGTTGAAAGCTATTGGCGGCGACGAGTATTATGACACCGACGTGGACCCCGGATTCAAAGAAGACGTGTATGTCTCTGCGGTGGAAACCAAGCCTGATACGGGTTTCAACGTGATTCACCATGCCACCACTAATATGATCGAGGACGCGGAAGACGACCCGGTTGGTTTGTTTTTGAACGAGTACGCGGTGGGTAAGAACGCTGACATTTTCCCCGAGAATGCTGGCCGATTGATCAAGGCAGGCTCCAAGATCCATTTAAATCTTCATCTCCATCCTAACGGCCAGGAGGCGCTGGTAAGCGTTTCTGTGGGATTCAAATTTTTCCCCAAAGGAGTGGTGCCGAAGTACGTCGCGTTCACGCAGCATATGGGCGACGTGACCGATCTCGATCTCCCTGCCGGTCAGATCACCCGGAGCGATGGATATTTCCGTTTGCAGAAGCCGGCCTTGATTTCGGCGTTTCAGCCGCACTTCCACACCCGTGGCAAAGCCCAGTGCATTGAGGCGATCTATCCCGACGTCCGGCCGGACTCGGCGCGCCCCGGCCCTGCCCGAACCGAGACGCTCAGTTGCGTGAGCGATTACCAGTTCGGATGGAGCATCACCTATCCCTACGCGGAGGACGTCGCCCCGTTGCTGCCGGCCGGCACGATCATGCACGTGACTACCTGGCACGACAACTCCGACAACAACAAGCACAACCCCAATCCGAAAAACTGGGTCGGGTACGGCCAACGCACGATCGATGAGATGAGCTACGCTTGGATCAGCTTGTACTATCTGGACGAGGCCGAGTTCGAGCAGCGACTCCAAGCCCGGAGAATGAAAACCGGCGACCGATGAATTCCAGCCTCACGCAATTCGCGATCTGCATCTTGGCCAGCTGTTTTTTCTCGGGCTCAGCGTCCGGTCAATTGCAGTTGCCGACAGTCAATCCCCAAACTAGATTTTCGACCGGCCAAGATATAGTCCCCGTTTATGAAGGGTGGCTCCGAAACTCTGACGGAACTTTCACCTTCGTCTTCGGATACATGAACCGGAACTGGAAAGAGGAAGTGGCCATCCCGACAGGCCCGGATAACAAGATCGAGCCCGGCGAGCCGGACCGTGGCCAGCCTACCTACTTCCTGCCAAGGCGTCAGCGATGGGCGTTTAGGGTACGGGTGCCCAAAGATTGGGGGCAGCAGGAACTGGTCTGGACCATCACGGCCCACGGCCGCACCGAAAAGGCATACGCGCAACTCATGCCAGAAGAGGAAATTCTGGAACGCCTGATCAGGACCGGTGGAAGTCTGAATCCTGGCGAAGACGATCCTAATCAGCCGCCCTCCGTAACCGTTGTCCCCGTTCCGACGGCCCGTGTAGCGAGTCCGCTCACTTTGACAGTATTGGTCACCGACGACGGTCTTCCAAAGCCGCGGCCCGCACGCGAAACACGTCCAGGTGCAATTCCCCAGGCACAAACCAACTCGGCGACCGTGGGGGGGCGTCTTTCATTTGATCGCCCACAAGGCCTATACGTCACTTGGCTACAATATCGGGGCCCCACAAAGGTCACCTTCGATTCGGTGACACCGATTCCGGTGACCAACGGCCAAGCTGTCACGACCGCGCGCTTTACCACGCCCGGGACTTATGTGTTGCGGGCGACTGCTACTGACGGCGCGCTGTCGACGAGTGCTGACGTGACTATCACTGTTCGCTAAAAGGGCGTACTTAGAGAAGTATTCTTGTGGTATTTGTACTCAACATAGAAGCCCAAGTCTTGCCATTGGATTTGCGAATCCCTAGCCGATACAGCATTCTCACCCTCAGGACTGCGCGGCACAACTACTTCAAGTCTGTCAGTACGTTATCCTGGAGATAGTAGAAAAGACGCCCGGCGGGCTGACAAATTCCGAATCAGCAGGCAATTGGGAATGCAACCTGTGAGATATTCCACTCCGCTAGCGGATGGTGTATCGTCGGATCCGTGCGCCAAATAACGCGGAAACCGGCGGGTTGCATGAGCGCAGTCAGTTCTCGATTCAACTCGGCAAGTACGTCCGGCGTAAGTGCCTTGCGAGCCTTTCACGCTAGCCGTCGCGGCCGGTGAATGGCGCATACATGGCGCCAAATCCACTCGCATTACACACAAATTGAGGGCTTCGGGAGTTTCACCTCAATTTAAGGTGGGGTGGCGCCGCTTTCAGCGCTGGGCGCATGTAAGGCAGCGCCACGGCCCCTATTTGGTCTCGGCCACTTCTGGGTCTCGCGTCTGACCCTTGATCGCGACGCCCATACTTCGACGAGCTCATGGGTTCCGGTCAAAAAAGGCGACGTGCTTGAGGCGCTACTTCTTCCCCGGCCAAACCACCCCCTGGTCCATCTTTGTGACCGCGGCCAGTCCTTTGTAATTGAATCTCTGCACGCGCTGTCCCCGGTAGGTCTCCGTTGTGTAGACATTGCCCTTAGAATCGGTGGCTATGCTGTGAACCGCATAGAACTGGCCAGGCTGCCGGCCTCCATCACCGAAACTAGTAAGAATTTCGAGTGATTCACGCAGCATTATGTACACCTTTTCGTTGGCGCCATCGGCCAGGTAAATATATTTCTGTTGGGGATCTTTCGAGAAAGCGATATCCCACACTGAGCCATCCCCTAAAGTGCGCTTGGCGATAAATACTTCCTTGATAAAGGTCCCGTCCGGTTTGAAGACCTGAATGCGATCATTAACGCGATCGCATACGTAGAGCAGATTGTCGTTTGAAAGTTCGGCGCAATGCACCGGATTGCGGAATTGCTGCGCCACCGGGGCGTCCGGATTGTAGTTGCCGAGTTTGGTATCGTCGGGTTTGTTGCCATAGGCGCCCCAATGGCGCTTGTACTTGCCGGTCTCGGCATCGAAGACGATCACGCGATGATTGCCGTAGCCGTCGGCAACATAGAGCTCATTGGTCTTACGGTCGACGAACATCTTAGCGGGGCCTTTCAGATTTTCGAGGTCGTTGCTACCCTTGCTCTGGCCGGGCTTACCGATCTGCATCAAAAACTTTCCGTCTTGCGTGAACTTGAGAATTTCGTTGTCCTTGAACAGCGCCGCAGGCGGAGCCTGGCCCTCAAACGGAGCGTCTCCTTTGGGCTGCGGGCCGCGGCCATTGCCGCCGATCCACACATTGCCTTTGTAATCGACAGTGATGCCGTGGTTCGATTCCGGCCAATCATAGCCCTGACCGGGCCCGCCCCAATGTCCAATGAGGTTACCCTCCTGATCGAATTCGAGCACCGGTGGTGCAGGCAGGCAGCAGGAGGAGCCGGGAGGATTGGTGCTGGCGTAGATCTCCTTGGGCTCGAGCGAACCGGCGCGATGGACGATCCAGACGTGATCACTCGCGTCCACCGATACACCGATGGTATTGCCCATCACCCAATGGTTAGGCAAAGGCTTGGGCCACATGGGATCGACTTCGAAG
>JALYJH010000111.1 GCA_030775415.1 Acidobacteriota bacterium
GAGCAATATGGACTGCGGCGCGATCAAATCATCTTGAGCGCGAAAGTCAGCGGCGTGCAGGATCTGATTCGCGTGTACCGCATGCTGGCGGCTGAATGCGATTACGCGCTGCACGTGGGATTGACGGAAGCGGGGCTCGGTTCAAAAGGGATTGTGGCTTCGACAGCGGGTATCGGGGTGCTGCTACAGGAGGGAATCGGCGACACCATTCGCGCCTCGCTGACGCCGCTGCCGAACGGGGACCGCACGGATGAAGTGATCGTATGCCAGCAGATTCTGCAGGCGCTCGAACTGCGCAGCTTCACGCCGCAAGTGACCGCTTGCCCGGGCTGCGGCCGGACGACCAGCACCTTCTTCCAGGACATGGCGGATCAGATCCAAACCTACCTGCGCATGCAAATGCCGGTGTGGGGAGCGCGCTATTCGGGTGTCGAGGAAATGAAGGTAGCGGTGATGGGCTGCGTGGTGAACGGGCCCGGTGAATCGAAGCATTCGAACATCGGAATCTCGCTGCCAGGGACTTTCGAAGAGCCAGTGGCTCCGGTGTATGTGGATGGAAAATTGAAATGCACGCTGCGCGGCGAGCACATTGTCGAGGAATTCCTGGCGATTCTGAATAATTACGTGGATCGCACCTACGCCGCTAAAGACCTCGCAGCGGTGGACGCGTAACGTAAAGCGTCATCTGAGCCCTTAAATAGGGGCAATCGCAGCTCCGTATCCGCGCTGGCCGCAGCCCACGGCATCGGAGAAATCCTGCAAGCCCACCTTTTGGAGGCCTGTTGAATCCAAAAGCCCGCGGGGCGGCCATCGTGCCAGCCCGCCGCTATCTCCTTCGCCATTTCCCAGGTTCGGCGTTAGTTTTACCGGCGCGGCGTATGGCGAGCCGCGCTTGACAAAGCGGCCTACGGGCCAGCAACCAAACAAAGGCGTCCCGCGCGTCTTTGAAGTAACTGGCCTATTGACGCGCGGCGCCCCAGTCGATGAGACACATATGTCCGAGTCGACGGCAGCTCGCTTGGCGATCCTGGTGCTCACCTGGGTGATAGCAGCCACCAGTCCGGCGCAAACTCCTCCCGCGCGCGATTTGACGCAGCTCAGCCTGGAAGATCTGATGAACGTCCAAGTGACGTCGGTCTCGAAGAAGGAGCAAAAGCTGGCGAAAACCGGCGCGGCAGTCTTCGTGATCACGCAGGAAGACATTCGCCGCTCGGGGGCGACCAATATTCCAGACCTGCTGCGCATGGTGCCGGGCGTCGATGTGGCTCGCGCCGACCACAATAACTGGGCCGTCAGCATTCGGGGCTTCAACAGTGTTTATGCCAATAAAGTGCTGGTATTGATCGATGGCCGGAGCGTATATCACCCGGCGTTTTCGGTCGTGCTGTGGTTTGCCCAGGATGTACCGCTGGAGGATATCGAGCGCATTGAAGTCATTCGCGGCCCAGGTGGAACGGTGTGGGGCGCGAATGCCATGAATGGCGTGATCAACATCATCACGAAAAGCGCCGAGAACACGCCGGGGGGCTTGGTCTCTACCGGCGGGGGGACGGATCTGCAAGGCGAGGGCTTGCTGCAATATGGAGGCGCAGCCGGGGCCAAGGGCGACTACCGGGTTTTTGGCAGGTATTCGAACCAAGGAAACTCAGACCCTGCCGACTCCCACTCTCCCGCGGACGCGCGGCGGTTGGCGCAAGGGGGTTTCCGCACGGACTGGAGGCTTTCCGCTCGAGATGTTTTGACAGTGCAAGGCGAGTACCGTAAAGTGAACGGGGGCGAGACCATTAGCGGAGTCCTGCCGTGGATGATTTCGGCCACTGGAACCTATGCGCAGCCGATCGGGGACGAGGGCGAAAATGTCCTGGCGCGCTGGACTCACACCTTCGAGAAGGGTTCCGATATCTCCCTCCAAGCCTACTTTGACAAGAGCGATGCTTTTGCCAATGGAGCCCACGACTTCGCTTCCATCGGGAACATCGATTTTCAGCACCATCTAAGCGTCGGCAGCCGCAACGACTTGGTTTGGGGGCTGAGTTATCGTGCTGCCGCAAACCTATTCGCCGGAAACAATCTGGGGAGGCTTCACCCGCCCGCTCGCACGGATTCTCTCTACAGCGCTTTCATACAGGACGAGATTACCCTCACCAAAACCTTAACCCTGACCGTGGGCGCCAAGGTCGAACATAATGCCTACACGGGTTACGAGAATGAACCCAGCGCGCAGTTGGTGTGGGCGCCCAATGTCCTCAACACCCTGTGGGGTTCCGCCGCGAAAGCCATCCGCCAGCCGTCCCCTCTCGACAGCGGACTGGAGGTCGTCGGTGCGGTGGTCGCCCTTCCGCAAGGTGCCTTTGGGCTGGTGACGATTTTCGGAAATCCCCAAATGAAGGTTGAACAACTGCGCGACTTTGAAACCGGCTATCGCGCTCAAGTCACGCCGAGGCTGTCTTTGGATGTGACTGGGTTTCTGAGTTTCTATCGGAATCTCCAGACGAGCGAACCGCAGACTCCCTTTTTCGCTCTCTCGCCGGGGCCGCCTCACCTGGTGATTCCGTTTCTTTCCGAAAACCTGGGGCACGCGCGAAACTACGGCGCCGAGGCCTTCGCCAACTGGAAGGTGACGGATCGTTGGAAACTCAGCCCAGGCTTGACCCTGCTGAATATGTCCGTCACTCGCGCTGCTTCGAGCCAGGATGCGTTCGTTGAGCAAACGCCGGGATACTCGCCCCGACGCAGCTTTCAAGTGCGCTCCTTCGTCAATTTTGGACGCACCTTCGAGTGGGATCAGACCCTCGGCTATACCAGCCGCTTAACGACGGGAAATATCCCCGGCTATGTGCGCCTGGATACCCGCGTCGGATGGCGGATGGGAGAGTTTACGGAGTTCAGCATTGTCGGCCAGAACCTGCTCGAGCCCCGTCATGCGGAGTTTCCGAATACTCTATTCACCGATAGCATGCTCGATCAGCGCAGTATTTTCGGGAAAATAACGTGGCATTTTTAGGCGCATAAAATGACCTGCGTCCTCCATCTGATTATGCTGGCCAGCGCCGCGTTGGAGTTGCGCGCGCAGGCAACCGTCCCCGCGTTCGATGAGTACCAGGTGAAGGCCGCGTTTCTGTATAACTTTGCCAAATTTGTGGAATGGCCCGCGGGCACGTTCGCGAACGCCAATGACCCCATCGGAATTTGCATTGCCGGCGCAAATCCTTTCGGTGCGTCTCTCGACAACATGGTGCAAGGCAAGAAGATCGGGGAGCGGACTTTCGCGGTGCGGCGGATCGCGGATACCCAGCAAGCCAAGGGATGCCAGATTCTGTTTATAGGAAACGCGGATACGAAACGGGTTCGTTCCTTGCTCGAAGCGCTGAAAGGCACGGCTATCCTCACGGTGGGTGAGACCGACGATTTCACGGCGGCCGGCGGCATGATTGCCTTCCAGCTCGCGGGGCCGCGCGTGCGGATTCAAATCGACATTGAGCCCGCCGAAAGTAGCCATCTCAAAATCAGCTCGAAACTGCTGAGCTTGGCGGAGATCGTCAAGAGGCAACCATGAGGATGCCGGCGTATTACCGCAACCTTCCGGTGGCGAAAAAAGTTCTGCTGGCCGGCATGCTGGTGGGGCTGATCGCGACTGTGCTCGGGAGTGCCTGGCTGCTGGTCGATGAACAAATACAGGCGCGCGCCGCCATGCACAACGATGTGGAGGTGCTGGCGGACATCTTCAGCGCCAATAGCACGGCAGCGCTTACGTTCAACGATGCGACCGCGGCCAAGGAACTCCTGGCGACCCTGCATGCCAAGCAGCACATCACGGCGGCTTTTCTCTATTCCGCGGACGGGAAACCGTTTGCGAGCTATCGCCGCGATGCGGGCACGGCCGCCGGCACCGCATCCCGCGTCCTGGCCGATGGCGACCGTTTCGATTCAGAGCGCCTGGTGGTGCTCAAGAGCATTTTCAGCGACGGACAAAAAATCGGAACGGTGGCGCTCGAATCGGATGTAGACGAACTTACTCGCCAGGTGCAGCACTTCCTAGGGGTGGTTCTCAGCGTGGTCGTCGTTGCGGCACTGCTGGCTTATCTCCTGTTCTCGCGCCTGCAGCGCTCAATTCTCATGCCCATTGCGCATCTGGGAGCCGTGGCGCGCCTGGTGTCGGCCGGAAAGAACTATGGAGCGCGCGCCGTAAAACAAGCGGACGACGACCTAGGGCAGCTCACCGACACTTTTAACGAAATGCTGACGGAAATCCAGCACCGCGATGAGGAGCTGTCGCGGCATCGCGACCGTCTGGAGCAAACCGTCGCCGCCCGCACCGAGGAACTGGTGAAATCGAACGCCCAACTGCTCGAAGCGAAAGACAAAGCCGAGGCGGCCAGCCGAGCCAAGAGCGAGTTCCTGGCCAACATGAGCCACGAGATCCGCACGCCCATGAACGGAGTGATGGGCATGACCGAGCTGGTTCTCGACACCGATTTGACTGCCGAACAGCGGGACTATCTCAATACCGTAAAATCTTCGGCCGATTCCATGCTCTCGGTAATCAACGACATTCTGGATTTTTCTAAAATCGAAGCCGGCAGACTAGAGTTGGATCCACTCTCTTTCAACATCCGCGATCTGGTCGAGGACACCGTCCGGGCACTGGCGCTGCGCGCGCATGAAAAGGGCCTGGAGCTGATCTGCGATATTTTGCCGGATGTCCCCGAATACGTGGTGGGGGACATCACTCGAATTCGCCAGGTGATGGTGAATCTTCTGGGGAACGCGATCAAGTTCACCGCGCAGGGCGAAGTAGAGCTTGAGGTGGCCTTGAAGTCCCAAAGCGCGAATCAGTTGAACATCCACTTTCTGGTTCGGGACACAGGAATCGGGATTCCGCTCGACAAGCAAGAAATGATCTTCGAAGCATTTTCGCAGGCCGACGGTTCGACTACGCGCAAGTTCGGTGGAACCGGTTTGGGCCTAACGATCTCGGCGCGTCTGGTGGAGGCGATGCAGGGAGAAATCTGGGTAGAAAGCGTCCCTGGGAAAGGCAGCACGTTTCAATTTACAGCGTTTCTGGGGGTCTCGATGGAAACCCGGCAGGATTCGAACCTGGCTGAGGCCGTTTCACTGGCAGGAGTCCGCGTGGTGGTGGTCGACGATAACCTTACCAACCGGCGCATCCTGGCCGACATGCTCTGGGGCTGGGGGATGCTGCCCTCGCCGGCCGCCAGCGGCCCGGAGGCGCTGGCCCATTTGCGGCGCGGCGTTCAGCGCGGCCATCCCTTCAGCCTGGTCCTCACCGATGTCCACATGCCGGAAATGGACGGATTCGAGCTGGTGAAACGAATCAACGATTCTCCTGAACTCACCAAGATGGTGATTCTCATGCTCACATCGGGCGACCGCGGGGACGACATTGCGCGCTGCCGGAAATTGGGAGTTTCGTCGTATCTCACGAAGCCCGTGCGCCGCGCAGAGCTGCGGGCATCCATCGTTACGGCGATCGCGCGCGACACGTCGCTCATCGCGCCCCAGCGGAGCTCCATGTGGGAACGGGGGCGCACGCTCCTACGGCGCAGGAAAGCCACCCCCTTCACATACTTCTCACCGAGGACAACGCCGTCAATCAACGCCTCGCCACGCGGATTCTCGAGAAGGCCGGGCACCGCGTGGCCATCGCCGAGAACGGGAAGGTCGCGCTACGCATGCTCGAAGAGCAATCCTTCGACCTGATCCTGATGGATGTGCAAATGCCCGAGATGGGTGGCTTCGAAGCGACAGCGCTGATCCGTGAAAAGGAAAAGCGAACAGGCCGGCACATACCCATCATCGCCATGACCGCGCATGCCATGGCTGGAGATCGTGAGCGCTGCGTGGCCGTCGGAATGGATGACTATCTGTCGAAGCCGGTGGCGGCGTTGAGCCTATTAAGCCTGGTATTGCGTTATGGAGCGAAGCTGGTACCTCTGACTATTTAGCGTCAGGCCTCAGGCTACTTTGAGGGGCTCGGAGGCGGGATCGGCGTGGGGCTCGGAAAGAGGCGCCATAGCAGGGGCGTCGGGAAACAACGGCGATACCAGCGAGTAGTAGCCGGCTGGGTTGCCGAGGCGGTCGACCATCAGGACCGTCAAAACCGCGCATTCCTGCTCGCCGGCGCTGGTAAGCAGAACTAAGGACTCCGGGTGGCGCGCGCCGCCAATTAAGCGGCTGGACAAAATGGAGCGGACAGTCGCGGCCGATTGTGGAGTGACGACCTTGTAGATGTTTTGCTCTAGTGCAGCCGACGTGGTGATTCCGAACAGACGTTCGGCGGCGGCATTGAAGAACGTGAGATTCCCGGTAAGGTCGTGCGCGAAAACGGCATTGCTGACGTGGCGTAGAATCTCCAGGAGGGCCGCCTGGGTGTCTTGCACGGCATGTTCGAAGCGCCCGTTTTCCCGCGCGATGCGATCGAGCGCCGTCGCGTTCCACCAGATAAAAAGCGCCAGCAGCAGCATCGTAGCGACGACATGCAGCACCAGGCCGAAGCCGGGACCAAACCATCCCGCGTCCTGCCCTTTCAGGCGCAGGAAACCGAGCGCCAGCGGGATCAACAGAGAAGCGGGCAAGAGCCGCCGCGCCATGGCGCCGCCCACGCTCTTGCTAGTCATCACGGTCAGCAACGTCTGGCGCGCATTCGAACTGACCACTCCCAGCGATAAAATCAGTAACACCAATGCCGTAGTGCCCGGCATGCCGAGGTAGCCGGGCAGCGATTGCGGGGCGAACCAGGCGTAAATGCCGGCGACAAGGGTGGCAGTGGTTATCGTGGTCACCGCCAAGCTGAGGATCTGGCATAATAAGCCGCGCCCGGCGGTCAATAGGACCAACGCGCATCCCAGGATGTAGAAGCATAGGGCAGCCGTTGGCGGCATCGCCCCGGGCATCACTGCCGTGGGATCCCGCACGATGAATTTGTCGATTCCGAGACTCCAGTGGAACCAGATGTTCGCTAATGAAAGCAGTCCTAGGAGCCCCACTGAGATACGGAACAGCTTACAAGCGCCGTGCACCCAGGCAGTGAGGCCGTCATAGCGCGCGAGGCGGAGCGAAAAACCAACCAGGATGAAGCCCAGCGCGGCGTTGGGATGAACCTCCGAGACGAACCATAGATGGCGAATGACGTAGGAGGGTAGCACCGACCAGCCACAGAGCGCGACCAATCCCACGATAATGCCCAGCAGTCCGGTGCTTCGCGAAACGTCGCATGACGGAGTCATGGGGCCATGCTCTGTTACGCTTCGAAGAATTTTAACCACCACATGTCCACCTGTCTTGAGCGCAGCTTGTCTTGGGGCCAAGCGGGCCCTCTGCTCTTTTCGGCGCGATGGTCGAAGACTTTAAACCGGGCGAATGTGGGCGGATGTTACACTAGTTCCAGCCATTTGGGCGAACGTGGCGGAACTGGCAGACGCACTGGATTTAGGTTCCAGCGGTTAACAGCCATGTGGGTTCGACCCCCACCGTTCGCACCAATCTTTTCAACAATTTACATGCCAAAGGC
>JALYJH010000112.1 GCA_030775415.1 Acidobacteriota bacterium
TTTTCGGAAAGGATTAAGAGACTCTGAATTACTCCTCAGCTTTGAGTTAGGAAAAAAGGAGTCGTACCTATGGGCCGTCGGCCGGAGTTCGCTGCGGTTATACCGGCTGGCGGGGGAGCAGGAAATTGCGAAAGCCGTCGAGACTTTTCGCGAAGCGTTTCCGGCGGGAGGCGCCGAAACCGCCCGGCGCGGACGGGAGTTGTACCGGCTATTGTTCGGGCAACTGAATCCGCGGGAACTTGAAAAACCAGCATGGTTATTGTCGCTGGACGGTGCGCTCTTTGACATCCCTTTTGCTGCGCTAGTAACGGAGCAGCGGGGCGGCAACACGGAGTATCTAGTGGAGCGGCATTCTTTGCAAACCGTTCCGGGGGCGCTGCTGCTGAGCGCGTCCGCGGATCCTGAACTTCAGGGTGGACATGGACGCGGCGAATTTCTGGGGGTGGGCGATCCCATCTATAACCAGGCTGATCCGCGCTGGCTTAAGCCGGTCTCAGGCCAGCGGTCCGCGGGACAATTGCAGCGGCTGGTGGGAAGCGGGGATGAGATTGAAGCGAGCGCGGGGACATGGGCCGCAGGCGGCGGCACTGCGCTGCTGCTCAAAGGTCCGCAGGCGCTCCGCGAGGACTTTTTACGGAGCATGGACGCGCGTCCAGCGGTTATCCATCTGGCGACGCATGTGCTTTTCCCCAGCGCCAACCGGGAACAAGCTCTGATCGCGTTCGGCATGGGAGCCGCGGGGATCGAACCGGAATTTCTCACCACTTCCGAAGTAGCCCGGCTGCGGGCACCGGGCGCTCTCGTGGTAATGACGGGTTGCGCGGCAAATGCCGGCGAAACGCGAGCCGGCGCGGGACTGCTGGGATTGACGCGGGCGTGGTTGATGGCGGGAGCAAGCAGTGTAATCTCCAGCGCGTGGCCGGTGGAAGACAATTCGGGCGCGATGTTTGCGCACTTCTATTTCTATTTGCGGGATCATTCGGCAGCCGAAGCGCTGCGGCTCAGCCAGAGGGAAGTGGCCCACTCCAGAACTGGGCGCGATGCGCCGGCCTCCTGGGCTTCCTATCAAGTGACCGGAGGAACCCACTGAAATGCCCTCTCCAGACCCGATTAGAAGCAATCGTCCGCCGCCGGATGAAAGGGCCGTGGAAACCGACCTTTCGCGGGCGGTAGCGGCCGGCGCGGGAGGTGAAAACGTAAGCTCCGACCTGGCCCGGCGGTTGTCTGAGAATTCAGAGGTTTATGCCGGATGGGTAAAGCTGGTGGGGCGAATTCGCGCGAGCCAGACGGACGGCATGGCGGAGCTGTATCACTTGTTTTCCAAAGGTGTCCGCTTTTATTTATGCCGTCAATTGGGATTGCAGGATTTAGACGACCGGGTACACGACACCTTTGTACTAGTAGTCCAGGCGATCCGGCGAGGCGAGCTGAGGGAACCGGAGAGGCTGATGGGATTTGTACGGACGATCGTGCGCCGTCAGGTCGCTTCTCATATTGATAAGGCAGTGCAGACGCGGCGCGAACAATTGGATCTGGACGCCAGCTCGCGGGTGGCCGACCCGCACGGGAATCCAGAAGAGGCTGCGATCTTCCAGCAGAAAGGAGATTTGATTCGCAAGGTGCTTTCCGAATTGACCAGCCGCGATCGGGAAATCCTGACCCGCTTCTATCTGGAGGAGGAGACGCAGGAGGAAATTTGGGCAATAACTGACTTGACAACTCCATAGTACCGATGCGAGGATAGTACTACGTGACGGGTCGGCTTTGTTCTCAATGAGTTAGAATTTCGGTAAACGAAAGATACCTAAGTAAGGACCGTTAACTCTTGACTACTGGGATAGAATACCCAATACTTAGTCCCTAGAGGGACGATACAGCTTGGTACTGGATGTATCCTAATCCTTCTGTCGGCGTCTAACTAATCGGAGGGACTGGAATTATGATGAAAACTACTGACAGCGGCATGATCGGTTAAGTTTTTACTTTTCCGATTTCCATCTGACCGCCAGCCTCTCAAACTCTGAGTAATAGTACGGCTCGTTGTCCAACTTCCTCTCGTGTTTTATCCAGTCTTCTAGTTTAGCGAATGCCTGCTGGACTATCGAAGAAAAGAAGTCATTCAGCCTGTCGTCGCTGGCGGTTCTCTTGTGGACGGCGATTGCCGTTTCCTCAAAAAAATTAAGCACTGTGACGATGTGCATCCGCTTGCTTATCAGGGCTAGATCCTGTCGGGTTAGTGTCATAGGATCAAGGCGATGTTCCATAACATCAAGCAGCGTTAGCCGAATGTCGACCATTCCGGTGGCGTTCCAGCGCTCAATCAAGTGATGCGCATTTTGGGAGCGTTTTTCGTCAAGACCTTGAAGATATGTGTATAGCGCAAAGGCCCCGCCGAGTACCGTAGCTGTGAATGCAATGGTCTCCCTGTCATGGTCATTGTGATAATTGAAAATGAGGACGAGTATGCCTTCTAGGATCAGAAACAAGCTAACGATGAGCCATTTAGCTGATATCTTTACGGTCATTGCGCTCCGACTCCGATCCATCTTAGACTAAAAGGGCAGTGCGATGTCACAAGCCACCGCACCCCATACTGATAGCGTCCACCATAAGCCAGTTCGTCAGCCGTGGAAAGTCGGCGAACTGGCTCTTTCGTTTTGTCATTGTGGCCAGCGGCCCGGTGAACTTGAGCGCCGCAGGCTATAACCCTCCTGATCATGCGAGTCATAATCCAGTTCATTCAGCCTTACTTTCGTAGGCGTCCAATTTGTCGATCAGATCGGAAAAGAACTTGCGATCCGTTGGGTTGAGCGCCAGGAAGTTAAGACTTGCGGATAGCGTCAAGGTTCCCCCGCTTGCCAATGTTATGACCCGCGCAGAACCACCGTTGTTAGTGTTTGTGTCCTGGGTTTGGGTGGCGGTGTTCACCGGCGGCGCGGCGGCTTTGGGTTTTGTTTGGCGCTTTCGTCTAGTGGTTGAGTTGTTGGCCGCCGTAGTCTTTTTCAGCAGGGAGGAAACCTCAATACCTAGGTAGCTGACGGCAGCTAGGAAGAATCGAATTGCCTTCTCTCGTGTTTCGCCAGTGACGCTATATGACTTCTCCATCTTCTCGGCAAGTTCGGCGGGCGTCGTCTTTACCAGATCCAGAGCAAACAAGTCGGCATAGCGGTGCCGCAGAAGCGTTCCCAGTTGCTGCTTACGGGCGGCTTCATCCGTTACGGCTAGGGCCTGTAGGTCCGGGCTTGGCTTGCCGCTGTTGTCGATCAACCCCAGGAACTTGTAACCGGTAAGCAGCTGGTTAATGACGGCGGAGTTCAGGCCAGGATATACCGTCTTGTCGATTCGATTCGGAATGGCCTGTGCCAACCCTTCGATAGCGTTCTTAAATGTGCCCCAGGCAACGTATACCGCCGCTGGTCCCTTTTCTTGCTCAGCCATATATACCGTCCTTCTGTAGTGATTGTTGGTACAAGGGAAGTATACCGCACGTACGGTATATACCGTCAAGCTATTTTTTAGGATTTTTTATTGCATAGCTGGGCGGTATATATCACACTGTCTTCGTGGACACCCAATCTCTTACAAACACGGTGGTTACCGTATCGTGTTATGGCGGCGCTCATGCGGAAGTGGTGGTAATCGAGGACTTGGGAGACATCCTAGTAGTGTGCTCCAAGCAAGAATTGGAGTCATCTAGGGCCGAAGGGCGAGAACCAGCAACCATTGGCTTCGCCAGATCCAGCGTCTTATCTGCCAGCCCATCAAGCAGGAACGCTCGATGAGGCCGCGCACTAAAATAACAATCCCGAATCCTTCGGCATCCGAGTTTGAGAACTTCGATAGATTCGTGCGGATCGTGCTGACGAAGCCGAAGCCAGCGAAAGCTTCTAAGAGCGTGAAGGCAGGCGGACGCAAGCCAAAGCCTTAGCATCGCAAGATGCGGCGGTTCTTTGGGTTGATGTAAGCGCCATCCGCAGGTTGAGCGCACTCGCGATTTTTGTTATATTTTCCTTGATGAAGGCCAGCCTAGAAATCATCAGCACTGCGACCAGGGTACTCAATGCTGTAACTGGAAACCAACCGCCTGATCCTACTGACCTGCAAATGCTGCGGAACTACCTCAAAACCGCAAACGGACGCGACCTGGACGAACTGGCTTGTGATGCAATTCAGAAGGCGCTACAGCGTCGCGCAGAATTGCGCCGTGCGTCTCATTAGCAATGAACGCACTCTTAGGAATTTACTGAGACATTTGGCTGATTTCAGGCACTATAGCTATGGCGGGTCGCACTTAGGTGGCTCCGCAGCCCTGGCGTCGTCCGTGGGCCAGTGGCGGGGCGTGCGACGTCCCGCTACTTCGATACTGGCTTCCCGCGACCCTGCCGTTTACGGCCTTTCTACGGGCTGCTTATTGATGAGGGTGTTCCATGTTAGGCGCTTGCCCGTCACTTGCCGAACGGCCAGATCGAAGCGATCAGCGTCGTTCATTTCCTTGCGGTTGTTAAAGCGGAATACCTGTTCGTTCAAGTACGCCTGAAGGTGCGCCGGATCGACACTAACGTAAGTGCCCTTCAGTGTCCGCTTTAGTAGTGACCAAAAATTCTCGATTCCGTTCGTGTGGACGTGGCCCTGAACATAAACCTGCGCGTGGTTGATGATCTCCCGCGCATACGGCACGTTCTCATAGGACACATGCTCATCGGTGTAGAGTTTCGATCCGGCTTCGACGTTGGCGACAAGGTTCTCGTGGATGACATGCTTATGGCGATTCGGCGCGACCGCAGCGCGTGCCCGTCCGTCGCGTTCCAGCAGCCCCAGTACAACCGATTTACCCCAGTTGTTACTTCCCTTGGCATTCTTCAGGCGCTTGGACCGACGATGCATGTTCTTAGTAATGCCGCCGACAAAGGTTTCATCGGCTTCGATTTCGCCAGCCAACTTCGGCCCGCTTTCGTCCTGCATCACTTCCCGCAACCGATGCAGGATGAACCACGCCGACTTTTGCGTGATGCCGAGATCCTTCGCGATTTCGTAGCTGCTCACGCCATTCTTGCAATTGATAATCATCCACATCGCCATGAGCCATTTATCTAGCCCTAGCGGGGAATCCTCAAAAATAGTTCCGGTTTTGACGGTGAACTGGCGTTTCGGATGATGACTGCCACATTGCCAGCGATTATGCTTCACCGAGAACGTGACCTTAGAACTGCCGCAGGTGGGACAGGCGACGCCATTCGGCCAGCGCCGCGCCATGATGTACTCCCGGCAGTTCGCAAGATCGTTGAAGTAGACCGTCGCGGCCTGAAGTGTTTTCGGTTCCTGTTCCATGAACCAAGTATGCCGTTTCTAAGTGGAGTTGTCAAGTAAATTATTGCCGAAATTTGTACCGAAATGACCCTCACTGAGACCCAGTTTCGACTGTTGAAGTCACGCGCCAAGTCCCGTTTTGGTGAGCTGGGTAAAAAAAGGCTGGCTCAGGGGGCTTTAACGGCGATTTGCATGAGAACTTCGGCGGGCGCGTCCCACTAAGGAACAGAGTGCCGGATTGGCAACGTCCCGATTGGAGCCAGAGGGCCGGTGGTGGCACACTTTCAGTTCGTGGAGGAAAGCGATGTCGTTGGACACTTTACCCTCGGTCTCCGTTCATCCGACGGACGATCTTCTGGAGGAGTATTCGTTTGGACGCGTATTGGAACCTGAGCTGGAGCGGATCGAAGAACATTTGCTCGATTGCACTTTCTGCCAGGACAGGCTGTTGGCGGTGGATGAATACACGGCTTTGATGAAAGCGGGGATCGCTGCTTTAGAACGGGAAGGCGAGGCCACGCAGGCAGCGCCACATTTCGCAATCCCGGGCGCTCTGGCGGTGTGCGCCGCCGCGTTGCTGTTGGCGCTGGTTGGCATTAGTCTAGGCTGGCGCCTGCAACCTTCGGCAAAAGTGGCGTCTGCCTCCGTAATGACAGTCCGGTTAACGGCATTGCGCGGAGGCGATGGAGAGGGAATGGCGCGGGCGCGCTTCGGGCATCCTTTGGACTTGACGGTGGATCGAACGGATTTACCGGCCGCTGCCGCATACCGCCTGGAGATCGTGAATGCCAGCGGGCAGCGGCTGTGGAGTCGCGTGGCGCAGGTCGATCCGCAGAGTCTTTCGGCTCGCCTGACGGAACGGCTCGCGCCGGGAGTGTATTGGGTGCGGCTCTATTCGGACGGCCGGCTGCGGCGGGAATTCGGGTTGCGCGTGGAGTAGCGCCCGGCACGCCCGCAGCGGCGTTAGAATGAAAACTTGGAATCCCCTACGCCTTCTCCTGCCGTTCTCCGGCACAACTGGACCGTGGCTGAGATCGAGGCCATCTACACGGCTTCTCTGCCGGACTTGATCTTTCGCGCACAGGCGGTGCATCGCGGGCATCATCGGACGGACGAAGTGCAGGGGTGCGTGCTGCTGAGCATCAAGACGGGCGGTTGTCCGGAGGATTGCGCTTATTGCCCGCAATCGGCGCACTATAAAACCGGAGTCGAGCGCGAGAGGTTAGTGAGCGTGGAGGCGGCGCTCGAGGCCGCCCGCAATGCGAAAGCGCAAGGGGCAACGCGCTTCTGTATGGGAGCTGCCTGGCGCGACATTCCGCAGGGCGAGCCATTCGAACGGGTGCTCGACATGGTGCGAGGGGTGCGGGCATTAGGTATGGAAGCCTGCTGCACTCTGGGGATGCTGACGGACGAGCAAGCCGCGGCGCTGGCGGATGCCGGTCTTACCGCCTACAACCACAATCTGGACACGTCGCCGGAGTTTTACGGCGAGATTATCAGTACGCGCACTTATGAGGACCGGCTGGAGACGCTCGCTCGCGTCCGGCGTTCCGGCGTGACGGTTTGCTGCGGCGGGATTATCGGAATGGGAGAAAGCCGGCAGGAACGCTACCGGCTGCTGCGCGAGTTATCGTCGCTGGACCCGCATCCGGAGAGTGTGCCGGTAAACATGTTGGTGCGCATCGAGGGAACTCCGCTGGCGAAGCAGCGCGCGGAGGATCCTCTGGAGTTAGTGCGCATGATCGCGACGGCGCGCATTCTGATGCCGGGAGCCATGGTGCGGCTGAGCGCGGGGCGCATGTCGCTGTCGGACGAGGCGCAGGCGTTGTGTTTCCTGGCCGGGGCGAACTCGATCTTCATGGGCGATAAGCTACTGACCACGCCCAATCCGGAGGCGAACGCCGACCGGCAGTTGTTCGATAAGCTGGGCATGCGGCTGATGCCGGCGGATGTCCAAGTTCATGCCTGATGGGCTGGCCTCGCGTCTGCGAGAACGGCTGGCGGCTATCGACCGAGCTGGCTTGCGGCGAACCCCGCGGCCGCCGTCGGGATTCGATCTTTGCTCCAACGATTATCTGGGACTGGCGGGGCATCCGCTTTTAAAACAACGCATGGCGGACGCGGTGCTGGCGGAAGGCGTGGGCAGCACGGGGTCGCGATTACTGCGCGGGGAGCGGGCGCTTTTTGCTTGCGCGGAGGAAAAATTCGCGCGCTTC
>JALYJH010000113.1 GCA_030775415.1 Acidobacteriota bacterium
ATAACTGACCCCTGGGGCACCTACATCGAGCTAACGGAGGGACTGACCCCGCCAGCCGCCCAATCCGCCAGCCGCTAGGCTTCTTACGTTGGGCTCCCAGGCTCCTCCCCTCGCCAGCTCCTCCGCCCCAGTGGTGCTCACACCGCGGAAAATGTTCTGGCTAGTGGTGCTGCTGGGAGCCCTCGCCGCCCTCGGCCCATTCTCGATCGACAGCTACCTGCCCGCCTTCCCGGCCATCGCTCAAACCTACAACACCACCGTTGGCACGGTCGAAATCACGCTAGCCGTGTACTTCATCGGCTTGTCGTTTGGTCAACTATTCTACGGACCCTTCGCCGACACCTTGGGCCGCAAGCCTCCGCTGTATGTCGGCTTAGTGATGTATGTCTTGGCCTCCACCGGCTGCGTGTTCGCGCCTAACATAACCACCCTGACGCTGTTCCGCTTCATCCAGGCAATCGGCGGCTGTTCAGCGATGCTCATCTCGCGGACCGTTGTGCGCGATTACTTTCCAGCGCGCGAAGCCGCCCGCATATTCTCTTTCCTGATGTTGGTGGTGGGGATCTCGCCCCTGGTCGCGCCCATGATTGGCGGGTGGCTGGTCGTGCACATGGGCTGGCGCTCCAACTTTTGGATGGTGAGCGCCATCGGCACCATCATCCTGATCTGCGTCGCGGTGTTCCTTAAAGAAAGCCTGCCCCCGGACAAACGCCAGCCCGGCAGCCTTCCCACGACCCTTCGCCTCTATGCCAGTCTCCTGCGCGACCCCGCATTTATGGTCTACGCGCTCTCTGGCGCCTTTATCGCCGCCGGCATGTTCGCTTACCTCGAAGGCTCGCCCCTGGTGTTCATCGAGCTAAACCACGTAAGAGCGGACCATTTCGGCTACTTCTTCGGAGCGATCGCCGTCGGCCTCGTGCTTGCTTCTCAGTGGAACGGATTCCTGGTGCGCCGCATTCATCCGCATAACATTTTCCGGGTAGTGCTGATGGTGGCCGCCGCCTCCGGCATAGCCCTCTTCATCACCGCAAAGACCGGCGCCGGCGGATTCCCCGGCATCTTGGTCCCGCTCTTCATATTCGTTAGCTGCAACGGCTTTTCCTTCCCCAACGCCACCGCGTTGGCTCTAGCCGCGCACGGTAAAGTTGCCGGAAGCGCCGCCGCCATGTTGGGTTGCATCCAATTCGCGCTAGGGGGATTGGGCGGATCCTTGGTCAGCTATCTTGACAACGGCACCGCCATGCCGATGGCAGGCGTGATCGCTGTGGCTGGCATCCTGGCCCTCTTGATCAACCTGGTATTCGCCTCCCAAGAAGCCCCGCACATGAATTAGCCCGCGGCATGCGCGACGATAACGATCTGAGCCGCGTCCGCCTGTCGCACCATTTCCGCCCCGTCCAGCAACAGCGTCCGCCCGGCATCGATCGCCAGCGCCGTCGTCCCCGTCTCGCGCATCACCGCGATTGTTTGCGGACCCACCACCGGCACATCGTAAAGCATGTGCTTCCGCCGCCGCGAGGCTTTTACCAGCCGCAGCGGCTTCCCCTCTACCAATTGCGCCGCCCGCCGCAGCATCGCGTCCGTGCCCTCCATCGCTTCCACGGCGACACAAGCGCGCTCCGCAATTGCCACGCTCTGCCCGATATCCTGTTCCGAAAGCGCGGCGGCAATGCGGCGCCCGTACTCGATATCGCGCTCCTCCTCGGCCGTCAACTTCCGCCGCGTGAGCACACCGGCCGGAGCCAGTAGCTCTTTCAGTAGCAGCGTCGAATCCACCAGCTCGATGCCTTCATCCCGCAGCACCTTCATCACGCCGCCGATCAGCCCTTCTGTATTCTTGGTTTCCATCGAGGCCAGCAGCTTCACCAGCTTTAAATCCGGCACGATCGACGAGAAGATCTTCGCATGCTTCACCTGCCCGCACATCATCACCTGCGTGATTCCCTCGCGGTGGCAGACGTCAATCAGCTTGCTGAGCGCGCCCAACGAAATCCAGTGGCAGCGCGACGCCAGCGGCTCAATCTCGGCGGACGCCTCTTCTTTAATCCCGATGGCGACCACGTCAATCCCCGCCTTCCGTGCAGCCTCCAGCGCCAGCACAGGGAAACGGCCGTTGCCCGCGATAAGCCCGTAAGGCATGGCTATTTGATGAAACCGCGCGTTGACGCAGCGATAAACTGCAGCAACTCGTCAACCTCAGGCGTCCCACCCACCTCCGCCTGGATTTTCTCCAGCGCCTGTGAAGTATTCAGCTTCGATCGCGACAACCAACGAAATGCCTTATGCAGCGCCTCAATGCCCTCTCCCGAAAATCCGCGCCGCTCCAGACCCGTCCTGTTCTCGCCGTAAACTTTGACTTCGCGCTTCGCGGAAGTAGTCGAAAATGGCAGCACGTCCTGCGTAACCACGCTGTACCCGCCAATCATCGAATGCCGCCCGATGCGGCAAAACTGATGAATCGCGGTGCCCGCGCCCACCACCGCCCAATCCTCAATCACGACGTGGCCGCCCACCGTGGCCGCGTGTGATAGCACGCAGTTGTTGCCTAGATGCACATCATGCGCGACATGTACTTGCACCATCAGCAGATTGTCGTCGCCGATGCTTGTGACCATTCCCCCGCCCTCAGTCCCGCGGTGAATCGTCACGAACTCGCGAATCTTGTTGCGGTGCCCAATGCGCGTACAGGACCGCTCCCCGTGATACTTCAGATCCTGCGGCGCCACTCCCACCGTCGAGAAAGGAAAGAAAATGTTATCCTCGCCGATCGCCAGCGGCCCTTCCATGGCCACATGCGCTTTTAATAACGTGCGGGCGCCGATTTCAACGTTCGCGCCAATCACGCAGTAAGGGCCGATGTCCGCTGAGTCCGCGATTTTCGCCGTGGCGTCTACAATTGCGCTCGGATGTATCGGCATCGGTTGCTGTTATCGGCGGTCAGCAAGCACGCATAGGATTTCGGCTTCGGCCACCACCACGCCGTCCACCGTTGCCGTCCCTGACACTTTAGCCATGGTCGCCCGGCTGCGCAGTACCTTCATCTCCATGCGCAGTTGATCGCCCGGCCGCACCGGTTTGCGGAACTTGGCCCCGTCCACACCCGCCAGCAGCACCAGTTTCTCTTTGCGGCTGGGAATGCCGCTCAGTACCAGCACGCCGGCCACTTGCGCCATGGCTTCGATGATGAGGACGCCTGGCATGACTGGATAATCCGGGAAGTGCCCCGCAAAGAAAGGCTCGTTCACGGTTACGTTCTTAATGCCGACCACGCGCTCGCTTTCGAGTTCCTCAATCCGGTCTACCAGCAAGAACGGATAGCGGTGCGGCAGGATCTCGCGGATGGCGTCGATGTCCAAGGCGCGTGTCGAAACAGTGGTGGACATGCGGATTCTGAATTATAGCAGGCGCTATCCTATCTAACGATGGTCGTCCCTCAAAAACACGTCATCGCCACTCTCCGCGAGTTCGTCGAATGCGAATCGCCCAGCGGCGATCCCGTCTGCATAGGTAGATTCGTGGATCTCTTCGCCGAAACTGTAAAAGACATCGCACGCGTAAAAGTCTATCCCGACAAACATTTGCGCTGTGAATTCCTCCTGCCCGGCGCTAAAAAATCGGGACAGGTTCTGGCGCTGGGACATTCCGATACCGTATGGCCCGCCGGTACCCTTCGCAGCATGCCCTTTCGCCAATCCCAAGGCCGCCTCTGGGGCCCCGGCGTGTTCGATATGAAAGCCGGCCTGGTGTTTTTTATTTACGCCATGCGGGCCCTCCGGGAACAAGATCGTCCCATCTCCCGAAAAGTCGTATTGCAGGTGAATGCGGATGAGGAGATCGGCAGCCCCACGTCGCGGCCGCTCACCGAAGAAGCTGCCCGCGCCAGCCTCGCCGTGCTGGTTCTAGAGCCCAGCCAGGGACTCGACGGCAAACTCAAAACCTCGCGCAAAGGCGTCGGCGACTATACCGTGACGGTCCACGGCCGCGCGGCCCACGCCGGGCTCGATTTCGCGAGCGGCGCCAGCGCCATCATTGAGATGTCGCGCCAGATCCAAAGAATCGCCGGATTCTCCCGGCTAGACCGCGGCATCACCGTCAGCCCCGGCGTGATCCACGGCGGCACCCGCGGCAACGTCATCCCCGCCGAATGCCACGTCGAAATCGACGTGCGCATCCCTAAAGCCTCCGGCGCCCGTTACCTCGAACGCCAGTTTGCGTCTCTCAAACCCTTCGACAAACGCTGTTCCATCAGTGTCAGCGGCGGGTTGAACCGCCCACCGCTCGAACGCACCGCCGGCGTGCGTTCGCTGTTCCGCAAAGCCCGGAAACTCGCGGCCGAGTTGGGAGTGCCCCTGGAGGAATGCTCCGCCGGTGGAGGCTCCGACGGCAACTTCACAGCCGCCTTAGGTATTCCCACGCTCGACGGCCTGGGTGCCGTCGGCGAAGGCGCCCACGCCGTTAACGAAAACATCCTGGTGAACCGCATGGCTGACCGCATCGCGCTTTTAAGTAAACTAACAGCCGCTCTTTAGCGTCTAATGAAGCGCCGATGATATCCTGGCAATAAGGGCTTCCAATCCATTTATGCGCCTCAGCCGGTGGCTGATTCTCGCCGCCCTAATCGCGATCGTCGCGTTCGTCGGACAAACTTATATCAAACGCCAGCAGGCGCTTGCCCGTGATGCGCCGCCCCCTCCTCCGCCCCTCGAAACCGGAATCAACGGACGCGCCAGTGATTGGGTCTATACCCAGAGCGACGGCGAACGCCCCCGCGTCACCATCCGTGCCAAAAGCTTCCGCCAGGTGCAAGCTCCTTCCGTGATGGAACTGAAGGGCGTCGAATTGCAGTTGTTCCACAAAGAAGGCGTGCAGTACGATCTGGTCCGCAGCGCGCAAGCGCAATTCGACATCGTCGCCAAGAGTCTGTATTCGGACGGCGAAGTGGACATCACCATGCCTACCGCAAGCAATAAAGACGCTACCGATGACCCGCTGGCGCAGGGCCGTATCGTGAAGATCCACACCTCCGGGGTCCATTTTGCGAGCGATACCGGCAAAGCCTCCACAGACCGCGAGGCCCGCTTTGAATTTGAACAAGGCTACGGCTCGGCCATGGGCGTCGATTACGACCCTAGCTCGCGCGAATTGCACCTGCGCAGCAAAGTCGAGCTTCACTGGATGGGCAAAGGCGCGGGCTCCAAACCCATGCTGATCGAAGCGGGTGAAGCGTATTACCGTGAGGCCGAATCCAAAGTTTTCTTGCTCCCGTGGTCGAAGTTGACGCGCGAAACTCTGCACATGGAGGGCGCCGCCGCCACTGTGACACTGGATAAGGGAGTCATTAAAGAAGTTCTTTCCCAATCCGCTCATGGCATAGAGGAAAACCCCGGACGCAAGGTCGAGTTTGCAGCCGAAAACCTGATGCTGACCTTCGGCGAGGACATGATCATCCAGGAAATTAAAGGCCAGCAAAACGGCCGTCTGGTCTCGACCGCCAACGCCCTGCGCACCACCGTAACCGGCGACGTGATCGACTTGCAATTCGACCCCACGAAGAAAGACAACACCCTCACCCACGCCTTGGCGATGAAGCAGGCCGTCGCCGAAGCAGTGCCGTTGCAGCGTCCAGGCGAGTTACTGGGCGACACCCGCATCCTGCGCAGCGAAGTCATCCACCTCAACATGCGCCCCGATGGCCGCGATATCGACACCGTCGAAACCGACGGACCCGGTACCGCCGACTTCCTGCCCAACCGCGCCGGGCAGCCGAAACGATCCGTTAAAGGCGACCGCATCTGGATCGCCTACGGTCCTGAGAACCGCATCCAATCCTTCAAAACCATCAACGCCTTTACCCGCACCGACAAACCGGGGACGCCCGCTCCGCCCCCTATGCTGACGCAGAGTAAGGAACTCCTGGCCACCTTCGATCCCAAAACCAGCGAACTGGCGCGTCTAGAACAGAAGACCGATTTCCGCTACGAAGAAGGAACCCGTCGCGCCACCGCGGACCACGCAACCCTCGAGCAGGCCAAGGACCTCATCACGCTCGAAGGTTCCGCGCGCACCTTTGATCCCACCGGCTCAGCCTCTGCCGACCGCCTTGTGATGGATCAAAAGTCCGGGGATTTCGTCGCTGACGGCCGTGTAGCCACCACCCGCCTGCCGGATGAGAAAGCCTCGTCCTCTGCGTTGCTCTCCGGCTCTGACGTTATGCAGGGCCGCGCCCAGCACATGACGTCGGCCGAGCACAACCAGAAGCTGCATTATGAAGGCAACGCCGTAGTCTGGCAGGGACCCAACCGCGTCGAAGCCGATCGCATCGACATCAACCGCATGACGCAGTCCTTCGAAGCGCACGGGAAAGTGGTAAGCCAGTTCGCTGATAAGTCCTCTGCCGATAAAGATGACGATTCGGCTACAAACAAACCCAAACGGCCCTCCGCCCCCGTGTTCACCGTAGTCCGCGGAGCGGATCTGGTTTATTCCGATGAGACGCGTCTGGCCCACTACCAGGGCGGCGCCACCATGATCCGTCCCGGCCTCGCCGTAAACGGCAAGGAGCTGAAAGCCTTCCTGAATGATAAAAACTCATCGAGCACCCTCGACAAAGCCTATGCCGATGGGGCCGTGAAGATCGTCAGCACCGCCGATAAGCGCACCCGCACTGGCACTGGCGAACATGGCGAGTACTATACCAGCGAGCAAAAGGTAATCATGAATGGCGGCGAGCCGCTCTTGGTCGATAGCATAAAAGGGCAAACTCGCGGCAAACAATTGACCTGGTGGTCTAACAATGATAGGCTGCTGGTGAACGGCGTGGAAAGCCGCCCCGCCGACACGCTGTTCCGCAAAAAATAAGCCGCCAGTGGATACCCTTCAGACAACGGAATTGAGTAAGTCCTACCGCGGACGCAAGGTGGTGGACAACGTTTCGGTGCGCGTGAAACAGGGCGAGGTGGTGGGGCTGCTCGGCCCAAACGGCGCCGGCAAGACCACTTCTTTTTACATGATCGTCGGGCTGATCACGCCAGACTCCGGCCGCGTGCTGCTCAATGACAACGATCTGACGCAACTGGCCATGTACCAGCGCGCGCGCAAGGGCATCAGCTACCTGCCGCAGGAGGCGTCGGTCTTCCGCAAGCTGTCGGTGGAAGACAATTTGATGGCGATTCTGCAAACGCTCCGGCTAAACCGCCGCGAGCGCCTGGATCGCATGGACCGCCTGATCGAACAATTAGGCCTGGAGCAGGTGCGCAAGAGTAAAGGCTACGTGCTCTCAGGCGGCGAGCGCCGCCGTGTCGAGATCGCGCGCAGCCTGGTGATTCAACCCAGCTTTCTCCTGTTGGACGAGCCCTTCTCCGGCATCGACCCTATCCAGGTGCTGGAATTGCAAAAAATCATTTTCGATCTCAAGAATTCCGGCATCGGCATCCTGATGACGGATCATAATGTGCGCGAAACCCTTGCCGTCACGGACCGCGCCTATATTATCAACAATGGCCGTATCTTCCGCTCCG
>JALYJH010000114.1 GCA_030775415.1 Acidobacteriota bacterium
CGGGTACCACCCGGATCCCCAGCCGCGCGCGCAATGTCCACAGCAGACGAGTCAAGTTGCCTTGTAGATCTCCGTGAGGGAGTTCACCCATGTTGCGCTCCACCACCTCGCCGTCGAGATACTCGCAGTCGGCCCCATCGAAGCTGGTCCGAAGGTATTCCTCGACATCCATCATCACTTTGGCGCTCATCGGTTCACGTCCGCCTACCCCGCATTATGACACCGAACGCGTTGCCCAGCGCGCGGCCAAAGTCCGGACTGGCTGCGCGGTGCGAAACTGATACACTGATGACGAACCGCCTATGAAGCCTGCCGCTAAGCCCGCCGCGTTCGATCTCAAAGTGGAATTTGACCGCGAGACCGACGGGCGTTGGATCGCTGACATTCCGGCGCTCCCTGGAGTCATGGTATACGGACGGACTCGCAAGCAGGCGCTCGCTGCGGTTGAGGCGCTGGCGTTGCGGGTGATTGCCGATCGTCTGGAACATGGGGAAGCGCTGCCGGGCGAGATGACGGTTTCGTTCGCGGCGTAGGATTACAAATCCTTCGGCGTGAGGCCGGTCTTCTTTCCCAATTTCTCAAGTGCAATTGGACCGAGTTCGACTCGGTCGTGATATGCAAAGACGTAGTCGGGCCAACCTGGTCTGCCCAAAGTTTTGTGAGATCCTTTTTGCCTTTTGACTTGCCATCCGATACGCAAAAGGGCCGCAAATATAGCTTTGGCCTTGATTGCCCGCCACCGATAACGTTGCTGCTTGGCCATGCGTCTGATTCAATCTAGCATGAGGGCCGGATTGCGCAGAAGCCACTTAATTTTTTTAAGTCATTTGAATTCTGTAGCATATAGAGGTTGTCGTATGTTCTTAAACATTTCCGTCCCCCTATGTTCATAATGAAAGGGACTCGATTCCCGTCCTCCGTCCAACTTTTTCCGGGTGGGGGGCGTCTTTACGAACGGAGCAAACGTTGATCTTTCGCGAGGTTGAGGATCGCGACCTGATCGCCAAAGCGCGGCAGGGAGACGTGGAGGCGTATAACCTTCTCGTGTCCCGGTGGGAGAAGCGTATTTTCAACTACCTGCTGCGCCTGGTGTCGAATCGCGAGGATGCACTCGATGTCAGCCAGGAAACTTTTTTGAAAGCGTATCAGAACCTTCGCAAACTCGACGATCCGGCGCGCTTTTCGGCGTGGCTGTTCCGGATCGCGCACAACGAAGCGTTTTCGTTGCTGCGGCGGCGGAAACCGGAGAGCGAGCTTTCCGAGCCGCGTCCTCGGGATTTCGGGGGGCGGATGCTGCCGATGGAGTTGTCGCTGGCGGTGGAGAGTGCGCTGAAAGCGCTCAGTGAAGATCAACGGGAAGCGGTGCTGCTGAAGGTCTATCAAGGGTTCAAGTTCGACGAAATGGCGGAGATTCTGGAAATTCCGGTTTCTACCGTGAAGTCGCGCTTGTATACGGCGCTGGATCTGCTGAAGGCTACGCTGGCTCCGGCGGTATTTCGTAAAGACGGGGGGATGGCTTTATGAGTTGCAGGTTGGGGGATGGGCGGCCGGATTTGAAGTCGTACGCGCTGGGTGAGTTGGAGTCGCGCGCTCGGCAGGACGCTGAGAATCATATTGCTGCGTGCGCGGATTGCCAGGACGAACTGGCGGGGCTGCGGGTGACGCTGGATGCGATGGCGACGCTGCGCGAGGAAGAGCTGCCGCGGCGGATTGCCTTCGTGTCGGATAAAGTTTTCGAGCCGCGCTGGTATCAAAAATTATTCCTGCGGCCCTCGTTTGCCGGGGCGATGGTGATTGCGGCGGCCCTTCTGGTGCATGCTTTCGTGCGGCCGGCGAGTGCTCCCGTGACGGCAGCCGCGCAGGTGGATACGCGGGCCATCGAAGCTCGGGTAAGCGCTGAAGTCACGGCGCGCTTGCAGAGTGAAATGGCTACGGCGGTGAACGCGGCGGTTACCAAGGCGGTGGCCGATACCGAAAAGCGCGAGGACCAACGTGCCGCCATGCTGGTCTCGGCGGCGGAAAAGCGTTACTCCGAAGACGCCGATTTTCTCAACAAACAAGTTACTCGTATTTATGCCCTGAATACCGGGGCGGGAGTTCGCTAAATGAAGATTTCTACCTTGAAAGTGCCTTTCCTCCTCCTTGCGATTGCCGCCTCAGCAATGGCAAGCGATGCGCCGCGCGTGCCACGGAACACGCTGGCTGCGACGGAACGTAAGCTCGATAACAGCTTCACCAAGTTATGGAGCGACAATCCGTTCGTGGTGCTGGGTCCTACGCGCGGCGTTTATTTAGAAGGCTACGGCGCGGTGTTTACGGCCGAAGTGAATCTGGTGGCGGGGCCGGTGCTCGGCATCATGACGCCGCCCATGACGAAACAAGATATCGCGCAGCATAAACAGAAAAAAATTGCGCGCATTCCGGAGCTGAAGAAAGCGCTGGCAAAGGCGCTGGCCGACGTCGCGGCGTCGCCGGAAATGGCCACGGTGCCGCCCGAAGAGCAGATCGTGGTGGTGGCGTTCCTTTCGCATTTCCCTTGGGAGGATCTGGATGGGCTGCCGGCGCAGATCATGATGCAGGGCTCCAAGAAACAATTGATGGACGCGCAGCACCTGGGCGGCGCGCCGCTCGAATCCGCGATTCACGCCGTGCAGTATTAACGCGCATGCGGCTTGGCGAAATCCTGATCCACAAGCACCTGATCACTAGCGAGGATCTGGAGCGCGCGCTTGAATTGCAACGCGAGCGCGGCGATAAGCTGGGCAAGATCCTGGTGGATCTGGGCTTTGTGGCAGCGCGCGACGTGCTGCTGGCGTTGTCGGAGCAGTTGCAGATTCCACTGCTGGTCATCGAAGGACCGCCGGCTGTTTCACCCGAGACGGAGACGTTATCGCCTAAGTTTCTGCGCCAGTTCCGCTGCTTGCCGGTGATGCTGCACGACCATACGGTCACCTTGGCGATGGCCGATCCCCTGGATTTTGAAACACGCTCGACGGTGGCTGCTTGCACGGGGCTGACGGTTCATCCGGGGCTCGCGGGCGAGCAGGAGATTCTCGACGCCATCGATCGTTATTACGGGCAGACGGAAAAGAACGAGACCGAGATGGCGGCTCCCGTGGGAGAAGCCAACGAAGATCTGGAACATCTTCGCGACATGGCCAGCGAGGCCCCGGTGATCCGCCTGGTGAATGCCATGATTGCGCTGGCGGTTGAGAAGCGGGCGAGCGATATTCACATCGAGCCTTTCGAAAAAGAATTCCGCGTACGCTACCGCGTGGATGGCGTCCTGGTGAGTCAGGACGCGCCGCCGCGCGAGTTGCGGGCTGCGATCATTTCGCGCGTGAAGTTGATGGCGCGCCTGAATATCGCCGAGCGCCGCTTGCCGCAGGATGGCCGCATCAAGGTGAAGACGCTGGGGCGCGAAGTGGATTTGCGCGTTTCGACGCTGCCCACCCTCTACGGCGAGAGCGTGGTCATGCGCCTGCTCGATCGCTCCGCCGGGGATTTCTACGATCTGGAGCGGCTGGGCTTCGATGCGCACATGCTGTCGCGCATGCAGTATTACACGTCGCTGCCGCACGGCATTTTTCTGGTCACGGGACCCACGGGCAGCGGCAAATCGACCACGCTGTATTCGGCGCTGAAGCGCATTAACCAGACGGACAAGAAAATCATCACGATTGAAGACCCGGTTGAATACCAGATGGACGGGATCAATCAAATTCATGTGAATCCGCAGATCGGGTTGACCTTCGCGCAAGGGCTGCGGCACATTGTGCGGCAGGATCCCGACGTCATCATGGTGGGCGAAATCCGCGACCGCGAGACGGCCGACATTTCCATACGGTCTGCGCTGACGGGACACTTTGTGTATTCGACGCTGCATACCAACGACGCGCCCAGTGCGATCGCGCGTTTGACGGACATGGGCGTGGAAAATTATCTGATCACGTCGTCACTGACGGCGGTGCTGGCGCAGCGGCTGGTGCGCGTGATCTGCAAAGAGTGCAAGGTTCCGGGCGGTACCGCGGTGACTCCGGAAGGCGAGACGATTCCTGTTTTTCGCGGCACGGGATGCGAAGCCTGTTTCAACACCGGATACCGCGGGCGCTTGGGAATTTTCGAAATGATGGAACTGAACGAAGAACTGCGCGCGGCTATCATGCGCAATGAAGATTCGGGGCGGATCACGGAGATTGCGCGCCGCCACGGCATGCAGAATCTTCGCGAAGATGGTTGGAATAAAGTGCGCCGCGGGATGACGTCGGCGGATGAAGTGATGCGCGTGACACAAGAACTGTGAGCCGGGAATCGTAATGGCGACGGCATATTTTTTTCGGGCTGTGGCGGCGGACGGGAAACTCCGCACGGGCACGCTTTCGGCCGAAACCGACCGCCATGTCGCCGCCGAACTGAAGCGCCAGGGCCTCATCCCAGTGTATGTGGGATTGGAACAAAAGGCGGGAAATGCGTTAAAGCTTCCGGCCTTCCAGCGCGGGCGCCGCAAGGACATTCTATTCTTCACGCAGGAGCTGGCGACGCTCTTGAACGCGGGAGTGCCGCTCGATCGCGGGCTGTCGATCACGGCGGAGCTCACGGAGCATGCAAATTTCCGCACATTGGTGCTGGATATTGTCCGCTTGATTAAGGGTGGAAAATCGCTGGCCGACAGTCTGGCGGCGCATCCTTTGTACTTTTCGGATCTGTACGTGAATATGGTGCGCGCGGGGGAAGCTTCGGGATCGCTCGCGCAAATCTTCGAGCGGCTGGCGGAGTTCGAGCGCACACGCGATGACTTGCGAAGTTACATTGTCAGCTCACTGATTTACCCGGGGCTGCTGACGATTGTCGGCATTTCGTCCATCATTGTGCTGTTGGAATTCGTAGTGCCGCGCTTTGCGCAAATCTTTTCCGATCCGCGCATGACCATTCCGGTGCCGACGCAGATGCTCTTGGCGACCAGCCGCTACTTGCAGTTGTATGGGCTGCCGGGCGCGATTGTGCTGGGGGCGGCAATCATTTCGCTAATCACTTATATACGGACGGTGAACGGCGCGATGTGGTGGGATTCGTTCCGCCTGCGTGTGCCGGTGCTCGGCGATGCACTGCGCAAAGCGGAGACGGCGCGCTTTGCGCGCGCCATGGGAACCCTAGTGGCGGCCAGCGTGCCGCTGGTGCAATCGATCGGCATCTCGCGCGGGATTCTGAATAACCGGCGCATTGCGGGGTCGCTCGAGCGCGTGATCACGGGCGTGAAGCGCGGCGAAGGCATCGCCGGGCCGCTGGCAAAGGCCGGGGAGTTTCCACCGCTGGCGGCGCATCTTTTAAGCGTCGGGGAAGAGACGGGACATCTGGACGCCATGTTCGTGCGCATGGCCGATATTTACGAAACTGAAACGCGCAGCGCGATCCGGCGTTTCACCTCACTGTTTGAGCCGTTGATTATTCTGGTGATGGGCCTGTTGATCGGCACATTGATTTTGAGCTTGATGCTGGCCATCACCAGCATCAATGACATCGCTGGCTAGAAGGAAGTGTTATGCGGAAAACCAGATGGAATAAGACACAATTTCAACGCGGTATCACGTTAATCGAAATGCTGGTGGTGGTCACCATCATTGCGCTGTTCGCGGCATTGGTGGGTCCCAAGCTGTTCGGCAACGTGGATAAGGCAAAGCGCACGCAGGTACGCGCGCAGATTAATTCCTTCATGACGGCGCTGGGCTCTTACAAACTGGATACGGGAAATTTTCCAACCACGGACCTGGGCCTGAATGCGCTACGGGTGAAGCCGGACGGCGTGGATCAGTGGGCCGGTCCGTATCTGCCGCAGGACGCGCCGGAAGATCCCTGGGGCCATCCGTATCTTTACAAATTCCCCGGCGATCACGGGGACGAGCCGGACATCATTTCGCTGGGCGCCGACGGCCAGCCTGGCGGAGAAGGGAACAACGCTGACATTGTCAGTTGGAGCAATAAATAGACGGCGCGCGGGAGTCACGCTCATCGAGCTGATGATCGTGCTGACGTTGATCGCGCTGGTGACGGGCATCGCGTTCCCGAGCGCGGCCGCCGGCGTCGAATCCCTGCGCCTGCGCTCGGTAGCGGACACGGCGGTGAGTTTTCTCAATACCGCCATCGACCGCGCGAGCCGCCGCCAGCAGGTGATCGAAGTATGGATTTCGTCGAAAGACAACGTCTTGATCGCGCGCTCGCCGGATTTGCAATTTTCGCGCCGCCTGGAATTGCCGGAGGGATATCGCATCCAGCAGATTCTGCCGGCTGCCGAGGTGAATCCGGACGAGCCGCGGCGTTTTCTCCTGTATCCGGGCGGCGCGGTGCCGCGCATCGGCATCGAGATTGCGAACCGCGCGGGCGCCAGGCGGATGGTGAGCGTGGATCCTTTCACGGACTTAACACGCGCGGAGAAGGTGCAGTGAACCAGCGCCCCCGGTCCGGCTTCACTTTGTTGGAGGTCCTGGTGGCGACGCTCATCATGGGCATCGCCGTGTCCGGTATTCTGAGCGGCATGGCGGGAGCTTCGCGCAATGCTGCTCGGCTGACGGACATCGATCGGGCCACGCTGCTTGCCAAGCAGAAGATGGACGAATTGCTGCTCGATCGCTCGGCGCCGCGCAATCAGGACATCGCCGCGGAGTTCGATCCAGCGCTGACGGGGGGCGTGCGCTCGGGATGGCATGCTCGCGTTACGCCGTTCGAATCGCTGCCGGGCGGCGGCCTGGCTATGGATCTGGACCGCGTGGAACTCGAAATCTGGTGGATGAGCGGCCAGACGCGGCGCATTTATGCGCTCGAAGGATTCCGCCGCAATACTCTACAGCCAGGAGACCGGCGATTTTGATGCGGCACCGGAGCTCCCATTGCAATCGGCGCGGCGTCACGCTATTGGAGCTGATGATTGCGATCACGCTGGTTGCGGGCCTGTCGACGGGTATGCTGATGGCTATGCGCACGAGCCTGCTCACGTATGAGAAGACTGCGCACAAACTCGAATCCAACCGCCGCTTTGTAAAGACCCAGCAGATTTTATCGAACCAGATTGACGGGGTGATTCCGGTGCAAGGGGCATGCGGCGGGAGCGAGGGGCAGACCATTGCAGGAGTTTCCTTCCTGAGTGGATTGCCGGACGCGCTGCGTCTGGTCACCAGCTATTCGATTGCCGAGGGCGCGCGCGGGTATCCGCAGATTGTCGAATATCGCGTGTTACCGGGGGAACGCGGCGCCGTGCGGCTGGTGGCTACCGAGCATCCCTACACCGGCCCGGAGAGCATCAACGGCTTCTGTCAGGGCGCGCCCGGTGGAACAGCGTATGTGCTGGCGGAGAACCTTGCCTTCTGTCATTTTTCTTATCACGAGCCCTACAAGGCCAACACGTTTCTGGAAACTCCCTGGCTGCCGCTGTGGGATAAGCCGCTGCTTCCGGCTGGGGTCCACATTGAAATGCGGCCCGCCGTTCCGCAGAGCGGCGGTCTTTCCGTGATGAACGTGACGGTT
>JALYJH010000115.1 GCA_030775415.1 Acidobacteriota bacterium
CGCACAGGAAACTATCGCGCTGCACTAAAATCGATTGCCCTGCCTCAAGCGCCAGCGCCTGTATACGCCCCGGATAGTCGCCCGCAAAGCCCACTTCTCCTGGAGTCACCGCGCGAAAATAAGTAAGGAACAAGGACTCGCCCATCAGCGTGCGCTTCAACGCGCCTAGCAGCTTATCGCCCAACGTGTCCCCGCTCATGCGCGTTTCCCACTCCACCGCGGGCTGCTTGTAAACCATCCTCCCGGCCTCTGCGTACAATTCCTGCCCCGGCTGCAGCCGGATGCGCGCCACCTGCAAGTTGTCGCCGTAAATATCAAAGTCCAGCGGCGCGATGGGTGCTGCCGCCGCAGCCACGCCGCCAAACGGCGTTCCGCAGCTAATGCAAAAGCGGGCCGCATCGGGAGCTTGCGCTCCACAAGAAGTGCAGAAAGGCATAAAGAGAGAGATCCTTAAACGCTCACGCGCGCGGGCTGTGGTTTGCTCTTCGCACCCTTTTGCAGCCACATCCGCACGCGGAACAGCATCAGCACCAGCAGGATTCCGAAATACATCAACGGCTCGCGTACGTCAGATTTCACCAGCCAATAATAATGGATCACTCCCGCCAGTGTGCAGAAGTATACCAGCCGGTGCAGCCTCTGCCAGCGCTTGGGACCCAACCTGCGCACCATCGCCGCCGTCGAAGTGATAGCCAGTGGCACCAGCATCAAAAATCCGGCAGTGCCCACCGTAATGTAAGGCCGCTTCACCACGTCCGCGTAGATCCCGGACGGACTGAACATCTGATCGAAGATCAAATACGTCAGCAGATGCAAGCACACGTAGAAGAACGCGAATAAGCCCAGCATGCGGCGAAACCGCGTTAGCAAGGGCTGCTCGAAAATCTTGCGCAGCGGAGTCACCGCCAGCGTGATCAGCAGAAAGCGTAGCGCCCAGTCTCCGGTTCTGTGCTCGATGTATTCGATGGGGTTGGCGCTCAGGTCCCCAGTGAATCCACGCCACACCAGCAGCAGCGCCGGGATCAGGCACAGGCAAAAAAGAGAGCGCTTAGTCCAGGGGCTGAACAGGATCTTCTTCATCCGCTATCGCCCCCTAGCCCTTAGTAGTTCTTGCGCAGGTCCATCCCGCTATAAAGGCTCGCCACCTCAGGATAGCCATTGAACATCAGCGTCTTCCTTTTGAACAATTCACCCAGACGGCGCTCTTGGGCCTGGCTCCAGCGCGGATGATCGACGCTAGGATTCACATTGGAGTAGAACCCATACTCGCGCGCGTTGGCGATATTCCAGGTCGTGGGCGGCTGCTTGTCGGTCAGCGTAATTTTCACGATCGACTTAATGCTCTTGAACCCGTACTTCCATGGCACCACGAGCCGGATCGGCGCGCCGTTTTGATTGGGCAAAGTCTCGCCATAAAGTCCCACCGCCAGCAGCGCCAGCGGATGCATGGCTTCGTCTAAACGTAAGCCTTCCACGTAAGGCAGCTCGATTCCGGCCCGGTCCCCCAGCGGCATCTGTTTTTTGTCGTAAAGCGTCTGGAACGCTACGTATTTGGCCTTGCTATTGGGCTCTACTTCTTTGAGCAGTGCCGCCAGAGGGAAGCCGATCCACGGCACTACAATCGACCACGCTTCCACGCAGCGATGCCGGTAAATACGTTCCTCAATCGGCGCGATTTTCATGATCGAGTCGAGATCGTAAGTCTTCGGCTTGTTCACCAGCCCGCCCACCTGCACTTGCCACGGCGAGGGCCGCAAGGTGTTCGCGTAGCGCGCCGGCTCATCCTTGCCGGTGCCGAATTCGTAATAGTTGTTGTAGGTGGTGATGTCTTCTTTGGGCGTGATCTTCTCGTCGACCTTGTAGTTGCTCTTCACCACATTGTTAAGCTTCATGGTGCCGTCGGCCGAGCTAGGCAGCGCCCACGCGCCCACGATGGCCGAGCCCGCTGCCAAAAACCGGCGGCGGTTTACATATATCTTCTTCGGCGTTACGTCGGAGTAACCAAGATCTGCAGGTTTACGGATCAGCATAGGGCCTCTACCCAAATCTTACTCCAATGCATAGGAGTCCGCAGTGAACAACGCGTTCGCTAGGAACACCAGGCGCAAGCGGATTGCGCATAACCTAGGAAATCTTAAAGACCACGCGTCCGCGTACCCTTCCGCTCAGAATTTTCTCGCCCAGTTCGAACACCGCCTCGAGCGGCGCCTCCTCAGTCATGCTGTCGAGCAACGGCAGCGGTAAATCGCGCGTCAGCCGTTGCCAGATCAACTGCCGGTCGCTCTGCGAAACATACACGGAGTTCACACCCAGAAGTCTTACCCCGCGCAGGATGAACGGAAAAACCGTGGTGTTCAGAGCCGAACCGCCCGCCACCCCGCAAGCCGCCACACTCCCGTTCGCCATCACCCCGCGCAGGATCGCCGCCAGTGTGTCGCCCCCCACGCTATCCACCGCCCCCGCCCAGCGCTCGGAATCCAGCGGCCTCTTCGCGGGAGCCGCCAAAGTATTCCGATCCAGAATCTCGCTCGCCCCCAGCGATCGCAGATAATCCCCCAACTCCGCCCGCCCCGTCGACGCAACCACTTTGTATCCCAGCTTCGCCAGCACCGCCACCGCCACGCTACCCACGCCCCCCGCCGCCCCCGTGACTAACACTTCGCGTTCCCCAGGAACCACCCCGTGCCGCTCCAGCTCGAGGACGCATTGCATTGCCGTGAACCCCGCCGTGCCGATCGCCATCGCCTGCTTCAGTGTCAGTCCCTGCGGCAGCCGCACCAGCCACTTCGCGTCCACCCGCGCCAATTCCGCATACCCGCCCCACACAGTCTCCGACAACCCAAATCCGGTGATCACCACTTCGTCGCCCGGCTTCCACTCCGCTGCCGTCGACTCCTCCACCACACCCGCCAAGTCAATCCCCGGAATCATCGGAAACTTGCGAATCACCCCGGGCCGCCCCGTCACCGCAAGCCCGTCTTTGTAATTCAGGTCCGAATATCGCACCCGCACCAGCACATCGCCCGCCGGGAGTGTGTCGCGATCCAGCTCCTGAATGGATACCTGGACTTTCCCATCCTGCTGCGTAGCGTAAACGCCTTTGAAAGTGGACATAGCTGCTCTCCAGGATATTGGAAAACCGGACGATAGTTGAACGCGGAGGAATACTAAGAATGAATGTGTCCCGGTTGCGGCGCCCCTATGAGTCTGGACGCCGGCAAGGATTTTCTGGCCTGCCAATACTGCGGCACCACTCACTTTCCAGACCCCAATCCCGACGGCGTCCACGTACTCGACGAGCCGTCGGACGAACCCTGCCCCCGCTGCGCTGTTGCGCTCGTACAAGCCGCAATCGGCGGCGAGCGCGTGCTCTACTGCCAGCGCTGCCACGGCCTGCTCATCGGCATGGATAACTTTCTCGCAGTCGTCGAAGACCTGCGTTCTCGCCACCAGACCTCGGAATACGCCGGTGTCCAGCCCGACTGGGGCGCGCTCGACCGCCGCACCAACTGCCCCAAATGTTCGAAGGAAATGGACACCCACCCTTACGGCGGCCCCGGCAACGTAATCATCGATACCTGCGAAAATTGTTGCCTAAATTGGCTGGATTACGGCGAACTCCAACACATCGTCCGCGCCCCCGACGAGAAATACGTGATCGCAATCGATGAGGACGAACGGCTAAAAGCAAAATAATCAATTCTTAAAACACTCAGCTCACCTGAACGAATCTGATTGTAATACCCGCCGTATTGTGATCTGATGAGTGTGCGGAAGCGGAGATGAAGGCCTTACGGATAGCAACGTTAAGCATCCTTCTTACGGCGAGCACGGCTTTTTGCGGCATCGTCGGATCCCACTCAGTCGGCGGCCTTCTAACCCAAGCGGACCAGGTTGTCGTAGCGGCAGTGCGAACCGGCAGCAGTGCGGCGCACGCCCTGGTCATCGACCTAATCGTGAGCCGGACGCTGAAAGGACCTGCACTTATCGGTTCCGGCATTACCGCTACGCTGTCATCCCCGAATGTTAGAGTTCTCACACCGGGGGTGTTGCAAATGAATGGATTGATTTCCGCAAATCTTTTGGTCGGACGCACCGGACTCTGGTTTTTGCAGCGGTCAGGGACCGAATGGGTGATACTGCCGCTCATGAGTGGCGACATCTCCCAGGATGATCTGTATCTGCCGGTACCGTCCGTCAGTCCAGGTCCTGGCTTTACCTATGACACCAGCGCCGAACCCAAGACAAAGCTTATTCAAGAAATCGGCGCCGCGGCTCAGGATCCTGCAACGGCGGCCTCAATCGCCCACCTGGAAGCAATGCGAGTGTTCGCGGATCTAGGTCCCGGTCTACTGCCGATGTTTGACAACTTAAGCGCTTCGCCCCAAAGCGGCACGATGGCCATGGGCCTCGCCGGTCAAATTCGGCTCGGTGTGCCGAGCGCATTGGAAACAGTGGCGAATTTTGATATGGGAACGTTTCCGCAAACCGCGCAAAGCCAATTAGCGAGTGCAGTATGCGAGTATCGCAACACCGACCCAAGCGGAACAAATGCATTGGCTGTTCTTCTCCGTCCGCAGTATTCCGACAGCATGAGGGCCTGCGCTGCGCACGCACTCCGTGAGATTCATTCGCCGCAGACCTTGCCGCTATTGGAAAAGCTTCTCGAAGACAGCTCGCCGCAGATTCGCTACGACGCAGTGATCGGGATAGCGCAGTACGCCATTGGATTCCCCGTGGCTCGAATGGAAGACAAAAAGGCGGCCATCGCGGGCTTCAAGCCGGGACCCAACTTCACCAGTGACATGTATCCGCACTATCCCGCGCAAGGTCTATTTTTGTCGAACGAACAGGAATATATCTCCTACTGGAAAGCTTGGCTGGCTGCGCATCCCGCACAGTAAAGGGTGGGCGCTACCGCACCACCCCCACCGCCGGACTACTAGCCGACGCATACAACTTCTTCGGCATCCGCCCCGCCAAAAACGCATGCCGCCCCGCCTGCACCCCCAGGTTCATCGCCGTAGCCATTGCCACCGCGTCCTCCGCCTCCGCGATCGCCGTGTTCATGAGCACGCCCTCATACCCCAGTTCCATCGCAATCGCCGCGTCCGACGCCGTCCCCACCCCCGCATCCACGATCAACGGCACTTCCGTAATCATCTCGCGCAGGATCCGCAGATTCGTCAGGTTCTGAATCCCCAGTCCGCTGCCGATCGGAGCCCCCAGCGGCATTACCGCCGCCGCCCCGGCATCGATCAGGCGCTTCGCGTTCACCAGGTCGTCATTGGTATAAGGCAGCACCACAAAGCCTTCCTTGCTCAACACCCGCGTCGCCTCGATCAGCCCCTGGTTGTCCGGAAACAACGTCCGCTGATCACCGATCACCTCCAGCTTCACCCAGTGCGACAGCCCCACCTCGCGACCCAGCCGAGCCGTCCGAATCGCCTCCTCCGCTGTATAGCACGCCGCCGTATTCGGCAAAATGAAAAATTTAGAGCGGTTGATATAGTCGAGCAGCGACTCTTTGGATTTGTCCGTCAAATTCACGCGGCGCACCGCCACCGTAACCACCTCCGCCCCGGAGGCCTCGTGGCACCGCGCCATTTCCGCAAAACTGCGGTACTTGCCGGTCCCCACAAACAGGCGGGATTGGAACTCGCGTCCAGCAATAGTGAGCTTTTCCATAACTCCATTTTAAGGCCAACGCCCTAGCAGTCTCGGTCCGCCCTGTAGAAACCCTCCGCGCCAGCCGATATTTCTAACTGGGAGAGCCATGAAAAAAGATAATATGGGCAAGCTGCTGGGTGTGGCGCTGGTCGTCGCCATCATCTGTACCGGCCTGTTTTACATGCTGTTCGCGATGAAAGCCAACAGCCAGTCCGGCACCACCATGGTGGTGGCGGCGAAGGCACTGAAGGCCGGCATGGTGCTCACGCCCGCGGATCTGAAAACGATCGCCTGGCCCGTGCCGCAGCTTCCGCCCGGCGCTCATCATGACCCGCAGGAGATCGTCGGCAACACCGTGTTCGACCCCATGGCGCAGGATGAACCGGTCTTGAGCGCCCGCCTTGCCACCCCGCAATCGGGCGGCGGCTCGGGAGTGCCCGTGGGCATGCGCGCCGTGTCCATTCACTTGACCGATTCGAGCGGCGTACTCGGCCTGTTGCGCGGCGGCCAGCGCGTCGACGTGCAAGTAGTGACAGCCCGCGCCGGAACCAAACCCGAAGACACCGAAGTGCGCACCGCCCTTGAGAACCTGGCTGTGCTGTCGGTAACGCCGCAGCCCGAGCAGAGTTCGCAAGGGCAGAACCTTCCCGTGGTGACTTTGCTCGCGAAGCCCGCCGATGTGGATGTCCTGGCGGCGGCGGATTCCGGCGGGCGTGTGCGCCTCTCCTTGCGCAATCCTCTGGATCAGACCACCCATAGCCGCACCTCGGTATCGCTCGGCAGCGTCATGCGCGGCGGCAGAACCGACTTGGCCGATAACCACTAGCTCATTCGAGAATTTATGATCCTCCTAGCCAGCTCACTCGCATTCTTCCTGGTCATTTTTCTGGTGGCGTCGATCTTGACCGCCATCGCCTACCTGGCCTTTTTGAAGACGAAAGCGGATGAGTCGGATGCCGAGCAGAGTGACCGTACACTTGCGAAATCCCTGAATCGCCTGGAACAAGCCGACGGTATCGGAGAAGAACTGGGCTTCGGCGCCGAGCCCTCCGCTCTCCTCCAGGACGGCCGCCTCAGCAGCATCAGTTTCTGGGACACCTTGCTCGCCCACTTCGATTTCGGAGCCATCCTCAAAAACCGCCTGGAACAAGCTGACCTGCGCTGGTCCGTTGGCCGCATCACCAGCATGATGCTGCTGATCGGCATCGTCACGCTGGCCGTGCTGATGCGTTTGCTGCCCCTGTGGGCCGCCTTTCTGGGAGCCGCCGCGGCCTCCATGGCGCCTTACGGTTATGTGCTCCACCGCCGCAATAAGCGCTTCATGAAGTTCCGCGAAAATTTCCCCGATGCGCTCGATTCACTCGCGCGCGCCCTTCGCGCCGGTTATCCGCTTTCCGCCGGCATGGAGATGATCACCGCCGAAACTGCGCCTCCCGTGTCTGGCGAGCTCCGCCGTACTTCGGCTGAAGCCAACCTCGGCCGCGGCTGGCCGCAGGCCCTCGAAAATCTCGGCCGGCGCGTTCCCCTGCTCGAGATCAACTTATTCATTGCTGCCGTGCAGTTGCACGCGCGCACCGGCGGTAAGCTCAGCGAAGTGATGACCGGCCTGGCCGAGAACATGCGCGAATCAAACGCACTGCAAGGCGAAGTCCGCGCGCTAGCCGCCTACGGGAAGCTCACCGGGTTGATCCTCACCATCCTGCCCATCGGCATTTGCATCATGATGCTGATCGTCAGCCCCGGCTACATGGAAGTGCTGTTCAATCACCCCATCGGCAAACAGTTAATCGCCGCCGCCATCGGATGCCTGGTCGTAGCGCA
>JALYJH010000116.1 GCA_030775415.1 Acidobacteriota bacterium
GCGCGCCGTCAGAAAAATTACAGGCGTGTTTGACAGTTCCGGATTCACGCGGATGCCCTTGCAGATTTCGAGGCCATCCGAATCCGGCAGCATGATGTCGAGAATGACCAGATCAGGATGCTCGCGGCGGCATAGATCGAGCGCGCCCTTACCAGTCTGCGACCCAACCACCTGGAACCCCTCCTTGTCCAAGTTGTACTGGACCAGGTTGTATAAATCGGCGTCGTCCTCAATGAGCACGATTTTCTTCATAGAGTTTCTCTTTTAAGAGTAACTGTCTATCTGTTACAACATTATTACAGGACTGTTGAAATTTAGTGCCGGGTGATAACGACGCTCCGCCAGCTGACGTTACCGGCCGCATCGGCGGCTCGGACGGTCACCGAATTGTAGCCTATTATCAGAGGGATGGCGGCCGACCATGCCGTGGTCCCCGAGGCGACTCCTGCTTGACCGAAATTGGTGGCCCAGGATACCAGCGCCACCCCCACGTTGTCGCCGGCAGTACCGGCAATGGTAACGGACTCCGCCGTGGTCGCCAAGGTTGTCGATGACGGCGAGGTGATGATTAAGCTGGGAGGTGTAGTATCCGTACCGCCGCCAGCCCCTGGCCCTGGGCTGCTCACCGTCTGTCTTGTGACGATGATTGACTTCGACATCTGATTGCCTCCGCTGATAGCCGTGACAAGAATCGTATTCGCGCCGACGGCCAGCGCGACGTTGGAGATGCTCCACGCGGAAGCAGAACCCGCTGCCACACCGGATGCGCCGCCGCTCGAGGACCAGATCACGCTGATCTCACTCGCCCTCCCCGCGGCCGTTCCCGACAAGCTGACGCTCGACGCCGTCGTAGAGGAAGCCACCCCATTCACCGTCAAGGACAAGGCCGAGCCCGGCGGAGGCGATACCACAGTCGAAGTCTGCGCAGCATAAAGCGTCAGAATCGCAGCCTTGTCGGGAGCAGCCAAGGTCGTGACCATCTTGTAATAGGGATACATCACGGCCGTGGGATCGTCGGAGTGTCCCAGGCCTAGTGCGTGTCCTAGTTCGTGCAGCGCGACGCTGAACAGATCCGTGTTGGCGCCGACATGCCAGCTTTCGGAGTCGTCGAAATGCATGTCACCCGCGAGAGGTTCGGGATTGGGCGGCGCTGGATAAAAGGTGTGAGCCAGGGCTCCACCAGGGCCGTCGAATGGGTAGCCGTCACCGTGGGTGTAGGCGGCGAACAGAATGTTGACCGTGGCAATCCCTGTCGGGTTCGTTCCGGCCCGCCAAGTGACCGCCGCCACCTTGGACCACTCCGCCATGGCACGCTCGATCTCGGACTTGGCGGTCGCCGAATCGAATTGCGTCGTCAAATGGCTGAACACATAGCTCAGCGCGGCTGAGCCGAGGCCGGGGCCATCCCAACCATCGCCGTAAGTCGGGATAGCTTGCCCGGTGGGCCCATTGGTAGTGAGACCTCCCGCATAAAAAGGAGCGGGAATGCCCTGGATTAACTCGCGCGAGGCCGGGAACACATAGGCCACCTCATCAAGCGCCGTAAGCGCAGCGAGCACTGAAGCGGACTGTCGCGGAGTCAGGAATAACATTAGCTGAAGCGGGTTCAGATCCGGGTTATCGACCGGGACGAGTCCCATATTGAGCAGCGTGCCACGGGCTTGGTTCAGGTCGGTATCGGGATGGAACTCGACTAGGAAGTATCCGGCAG
This sequence comes from Acidobacteriota bacterium, assembly GCA_030775415.1. Taxonomy (GTDB): domain Bacteria; phylum Acidobacteriota; class Terriglobia; order Bryobacterales; family Bryobacteraceae; genus Palsa-187. Next base: position 1,712 of record JALYJH010000116.1, read on the forward strand.
ACGTGACGAGCGGGCTAATCTTGTCGCGAGGCTGGATGGGCGCCGCATAGTGGGCTCGCAACCCTGCGATGTTCGTACGTCGGTCGAGTGAAACTAATAAGCCTTTATCCGGCACATCGCCCAAAACCCTAACTCCGCGGCTCTTGAGCGCACGCACGGTAGCGGCCGTGGGGCGCTCGTCAAACTGTAGCAAAAGATGGCCCGACCCTGCCGGATTCGGGCTCGCGATTTCATCGACCGAAGCGGACGGATTGGTTTCGATATTTCTGGTTTTGAGGTGGATCACAGATTGCGCTGAGGAAATTGCCACAAATGAACATAGGATCAGCAAATTTCTTATAACTCTAAGCATATCCACTCATCGTCTTCCTATGAGAGATTTCCTGTCGAAGCCGCACTACCTGTCATAGGGCTTCGCCTATCCCATGCGCATCTTATTTGCTATTCCGTTTTGCCTCGCGTTCGCCGTGAATGCTCAGACCCCGGGCTACATGATGAGTACGGCGGCCGGCAGCGGCTGGATCGGCGATGGCGGTCCTGCCACGCTCGCGATCCTGCGCCAACCGGGAGGCGTCGCTGCCGACAATCGCGGGAATTTGTACATCGCCGAAACCGGCGGACACCGGGTGCGCAAGTTAGATCGCTCTGGCGTCATCACGACCGTAGCCGGAACCGGCATCGCGGGATTCAGCGGAGATGGCGGCGCGGCCACCAGCGCCCAACTCGCGTCGCCCTATGGCTTAGCGGCAGACGCCCTGGGAAATCTATATATCGCGGACCTGGGCAACGCGCGCGTGCGTTGCGTCGATGCGAAGGGCAATATCAAGACCGTCGCGGGAGGCGGAACGCTGGCCCCGGGCGCTGCGAACGAAGGCATGGCGGCAACCTCCATACTATTGAACTCGCCGCGCAATCTTTTGGCGATCGACGGAGGCGGCCTCTATATTTCCGACTTCGGCGGCCATCGCGTGTTTCAACTGTCGGACGGCGGATTGCTGACCACGGTGGCCGGCACGGGGACGCCCGGATACTCAGGCGATAGAGGCCTGGCGACGTCCGCGCAGTTGGCCTATCCGGCGGGGCTGGCCGTGGGCTTCGATGGCTCGCTCTACATCGCCGACAGCTTGAACCATGCGGTTCGCCGAATTTCGAGCGGCGTGATCGTGACCTTCGGCTCGGTCGGGACTCCCGTCGGCATGGCGTTCGACATTTTTGCAACGCTGTTGGTTGCCGATATCGACGCGCGTGCGTTGCTGCGCTTTCCTGCTGACGGTACGCTGGCGCCCGTGCCGATTCCAGCGAGCGATGTCGTACGCGCCATGGACTTGAATATCTATGCTCCTGAAAGCGCAGCCGGCGTTGTTGTACGCCTGCCGCTGATCGGGCAGATGAGTTTAGCGGCGGGGGGTGGCGATACCGCGCGCGGCGACACTGGCGATGCTACCGCGGCACTGCTGAATCATCCCAGCGGAGTGGCAGTGGATGCATCAGGCAACTTATATATCGCTGATCGTGACAACGCTCGGGTGCGGCGTATGGCGGCGGACGGGACGATTACAACGGTAGCTGCGAGCGCCGGATGGGCCGCACCCAGCGGAGTCACCGTGGATGCGGCCGGGAATATTTATGTCGTCGACACCGGCTTAAAGCAGGTTCTGCGGATCACTCCCGCGGGAGATGCGAAGCGTGTCGCCACGAGTCTGACGCTGACTGCGCCCGCGGCAGCCATAGCGGATGCGGCGGGCAACGTCTACATCGCGGACACCGGCGCCGGCAAGATTTTCAGCGTAGATCCGGCGGGAACGGTTTCGATACTCCTCGATAAGTTGGCCGGGCCACACGGCCTGGCGCTCGATGGCGCGGGGCACTTACTCTTCACGGAGCAAGACGGCGCACGCGTGCGCAGCCTGGATCTCGCTTCCGGCAATACGAGCGAACTCGGCGCGGGCAAGTGGAGCATTCCGCGCGGCATCGCTGTCGACGCAGCGGGCGAGGTGTTCGTTGCGGATACCGGGCGTCAGCAGATCGTGCGCGTCGACGCCGCAGGAGAAGTCACCGCCATTGCCGGAAGTGGCGTGTCAGGATTTTCGGGCGATGGCAGCGCCGCTACCAACGCGCAGTTGAATTTTCCCTGGGACGTCGCTGCCGGGCCAGGGGGCATTTTGTACATCGCGGATTTAGAAAATTATCGCGTGCGCCGCCTCACCCTGCAAAACGGCCCGCCCCCCGTGACTACCGTTCAGGTCTTGAATGGTGTGAGCCTTGCGCCCGGGCCGATGGCGCCAGGCATGTTACTCGTCATGCGCGGCAGCGGCGTTCCGGCAACGGACGCGGCCAGCACAATCGTATTGATTAACTCGATGCCGGTGCCGATCCTGGCCATGGACAGCATGCAAATGCAAGTACAGGCGCCGATTACAATGGCAACTTCGGCTGACGCCGAGATCGTGATCGTCGATCAGGGCAACATCGTAGCGACCGTCGAAGCGCCCACCGCGGCGTCCGCCCCCGCTCTTTATCCCGTCGACCCTCAAGCTGCGACGCTGGCGCGCGGCGCGATCGTCACGCTCTATGGAACTGGGCTCGGATTGGGTGATTTGCCGCTGACAGCTACCATCGGTGGATTGGCTGCCGATATAGTCTCGCTCGACCCATCGTCCGGGTATACGGGACTGTTTCGCATCAGTCTTCGAGTGCCGGGAGCGGCGCCTGCGGGACTGGCCGGCGTCATCGTTACAGTAGGCAGCGCCGCGAGTCAAGCAGGCGTGAACATCAGCATCACCGCGCCCTAAATTTACAGGTACTGTACTTCTTCTTGGAGCTCCAGCCCGAAGCGTTCGTGCACCCGCCGCTTGAGATCGGCGATCAATTCACGCACCTCGCGTGCCGTGCCGCTGCCGTCGTTATAAATAAGATTCGCGTGGTAATCCGCGACACGAATACCGCCCCGTACCAGGCCCTTTGCTCCAGCCTGCTCCAGAAAATAGGCGGACGGAACTTTGCCTTCCCGGATCACTACCGGAGGAACCTGCGCACGCACTGCAGCGGACAACTCGGACCATAAAAGGTTTTTGAAGATGCTACCGGCGCAGCGCATAGTGGGCGGATATTTCTCATTGCGGATCTTCAGGATCCGCTCGGCGCTGGCTTTCAATTCCGCGGCATCGGCCCGTTCCAATTGCAGAGTGACCGAGAGCACAATCCAATCTTTCCGGCGCTTGAATACGCTTTCCCGGTACGCGAATTCACAGGCCGCATTGCCCATTTCGTGCACGCATTCGCCTTCCAGGTAACGGACACCGCTGACGCGCTCGTGAATCGAATGTCCGTACGCTCCGGCATTGCCGTAAACAGCTCCGCCTACCCACCCCGGGATTCCACTCATGGTCTCGAGTCCCTTGAGGCCATGCGCAATAGAGGCGTCAACCAGATCCTGCAACACGGCTCCACCCGCAACACGCGCCGTATCCCCCGCGAATTCAATCGATGAGTTGGTATAGCGCAGCACCACTCCGGCGTAGCCTTCGTCTGCCGCCACCAAGTTGCTTCCTCCGCCCATCACAGTATGAATCTCGCCGCTCTCACGAATTCCACAAAGCGCTTCGATCAACGCCGCCTCAGTCCAGGCATCCACCAGAACCCGCGCGGGACCGCCTACTGCGAAACGAGTGTGATGCGCAAGCGATGCGTTTTCCCGGATAGTCAAGTCGGCGCTGGAGCGCATGGGCTATTTGGACGTCTTCGAGAACAATCCCAATAAGCCCGACAGGGACGAACCCCTTTTTGCAGGCTGACTCTTCCCGCCTAGGCGTTCGACAATCTCCACCATGCCTTTGCCGAAGGGAGTACTGGCTGGGATGGCCTTGCCGTCTAGTAAGGCTTTTTGTACCGCGTCATAATCACTCGGCAGTGTCTCAAACACTTCCGTATGCAACGCCGTGCCGATCACCTCGCGGCTCAAGCCGACATCGCGCAGGTAGCGGTTCACCACTAAGCGAATCTTCCAGCGTCCAATGCGGTTCGTGTCCAGGTACGAAAGCGCCCGCTGGGCTGCCTGGAGTGCGGGCAGCTCATTGGTGGTCACTAGGAGTAGCTCGTTGGCCCCCCGGGCGATGTTCAAATTCCACTCCGTATAAACGCTGCTGGTATCCAGAATCACCACATCGTAGGCGTGTCTCGCGTATTCCAGAATCGGCGAAGGATCGCGCAAATCCTGGTTCTGGTCCAGCATTAACTCGGGGGCCAGCAGCACGTCGACGCCGTGCACCGGACGGACCATCGCTCCCCACAAATCAGCGTCCAATTCATTCGAGCGCTGCAGCGCATCGAGAAAACTGTACACCGATTTAATCTTCAGCAGGAAAGACAAATTGCCGGTAAGCGGATCCATATCCACCAGCAGAACTTTCTTGCCGCTCGTGCGCTTCCATTGAAACGCCAGGTTGCAGGCCACGGTAGTGGCCCCGCAGGCTCCTTTGGCGGGCATAACCGCGATGGTCTTGGCAGGTTCCTTGCCCCCCGCCGCTTCCTGGGCCGGCTGGGCCCGCGACAGCTTCCCGAAAGCGGCATCCACTTGTTCGGAAGTCAAGGGCAGTATCAGGAAATCCGACGCTCCCGCGCGGAGGCAGCGCAGAATGAAATCCGGCTCATTCCCTCCCAGAATCGCAATCACCGGCACGTGGCTGCCCAGGCGTCCTACTTCCTCGATCAATTGCAAAGCCTGGTCGCGGTCCCCTGTGGTGTCGAGGAATACTAGATGGGTGGTTCCAGAAGCCAATAGGTTAGGAAGATCACGCGGCGAGGGATAGGCTTGCAAACGTTGGATTTGGCTTCCGCCCAAATGAGGCTTTAAAAGCGCTTCCAACTGATCTAATAGAGGGGCGTTCGGACTGATGGCTAACGGTCGCCTGGAGATGGAGGTCTCAGAATGGGCCATGCAGACCGAACCGGATTAGAAGACTTTTCAAAGCAGTAAATCGACTAGACCCGATCATAACATGAGAACCCCTCCTCATTTCAGCTACTAACAGAGTGGTATCACCGGTCGATGAGTCTTCGACGCCGGTTTTACTCCATGGCGGACTACGGCAAACGGCAGCAGCCGCCAGAGGTAGGAAGGAAGTCAGACCGGCCTGGCAAATGCCCAAGGAGGACTACAAGCTAATGATGAATGTTACTGATACCATGACCATTTCGCCATCTGTTCCCGGCGCGGTTCAGACAAAGGGCCCCAAAGACGGCTGGACGCCGCTGGAACGGGTCCAAGAGGACGTGAAAACGGTAAGCGTCTGCGACACCCAACCCGTGACGGCTGAGGGAATCCGGACTCTGCTGGGCGATAACCCCACTTTGCAGTTTGCCCAGGCTACTGATTCCCTGGCCCGCGCAAAGGATATTTTGCGCGAGTCCGCGCCCTCGGTGCTAATGCTGGATAAGGCTTTCGGGATTCAGATCGTTCTCGAATGGCTAGCGGACATCCGCGTATCGGGGCCGGTGGATTTGACGGCCAATACGGCGATTGTGATCTGGGGCGCATCCATCACCGAAGCAGAAGCGCTACGGTTTTTGCAAGCCGGAGCGCGCGGGATTCTGCGGAAGACGGCAGGGATTGCGGTGGTGCTGGCGTGTCTGAAAACCGTGGCCGCCGGGCGCAGTTGGATGGAGGAATCTGTATTCGGCGAGGCGGGGCGCGGCGAGCGCTATCCGCGGAGCGAGCTGACAGCGCGGG
>JALYJH010000117.1 GCA_030775415.1 Acidobacteriota bacterium
CCTACCTGCTGATATTAAAAAAAAATATCAACGACTACTGGCTTAAGATCTATAACATCCCCGACGCCACGACGACAGGCAAAGGTAAACACGGCTCTGGCCTGATCAACCTCCAGCCTGATGAATCCGTAACGGCATTCTTGCCCGTCAAAGAATTCGTAGCAGGCAAGTTCATCGTGATGGTGACCAAACAAGGCGTCATCAAAAAATGCGAGCTCACTGAGTTCGACAACCCCTTGCAGCGCGGCATCATCGCCCTCGGCATCGACGAAGGCGATGAACTTCTTGCCGCCCGCCTCACCAATGGCGAAAATTACATTTTTCTTGGCACGCACGAGGGCATGGCCTGCCGCTTCAAGGAATCCGACGTCCGCCCCATGGGCCGCCCCGCGCGCGGCGTACGCGGTATGGAACTGGAGGAAGGCGACTACCTGGTTGGCGTCGAAATCGTCGAAAAGGATGGCCTCATCCTCTCCATTTCCGAAAACGGATTTGGCAAACGCACGCCACTCGTCGATTATCGCCTGACTGCCCGCGGCCGCAAAGGCGTCATCAATATGAAGACTACCCCCCGCGTCGGCAAAGTCGTCGGCATTCTTTCCGTCAAGGAAGACTCCGACTTGATGATCATCACCAAGCAAGGCCAGATCATCCGCATCGACTCAGGCGAGATCCGCCAGGCTGGCCGCTCCACGCAAGGAGTCCGCCTGGTCAACGTAGAAGCCAGCGATCAAGTAGCCGCCGCCAGCCTCATTCCCGAAACGGAAGCCGTCGGACCGCAGGAAGATTTACCGCTGCAGTAGCACACCTACTTGGAGTGGCTCTTCGACCACTCCACCGCAGCTTTCTTGGCGTCTTCAATTTGCGCCGGCGTCATCTTGCCAGCCACGCCCGCGATGTATTGGTTGGCCTCGGGGTCCCCGCTCACCGCAGCCATAACCAGCCATTTATAGGATTCTACGAGATCGATCAGAACGCCTTCGCCCTTGTCGTACATCTCGCCCATGCTGGTCCAAGCTTTCGGAAACGCCTGCTCCCCCGCCTTCTGATACCACTTCAACGCGTCCGCCGGACTCTGCTTCACCCCAGTGCCGAAGCGGTACATGTTGCCCATGAAATATTCCCCGGGCGCGTAACCCTGGTCCGCCGCCTTACGAAACCACGTCAGCGCCTGATCCACATTCTTCGCGATGCCTTGACCGTTGTCCATCGCGATACCCAGGTTGGTTTCACCTTCCGCGAATCCCTGTGCCGCCGCTTTTTGGAACCACGCCACCGCTTCGCTATAACTCTGCGTAACGCCCAATCCGGATGCGTACATCCCTCCCAGAGTGGACTGCGCACGCGCCAACCCGCCCTCAGCCAAGGGCCGCAGGATTTTCACTGCCGCCGCAAAATCTTTTTTCTGCAGCGCCGCCCGCGCCTCCAGATAGGTAGCCTCAGGGGCCTGCGCAAAAGCCGCCGCTCCCAACACCAGCAACCCAACGATCGATTGCATGAATCCACTCTACAATAGGAGCATGGAGCAGAAAGAGCGCCACCTTTTCGATGCGCTCACAAACCTGGGCAGCGTCATCGTAGCCTACTCTGGAGGCGCCGATTCCGCCTATCTGGCCTGGGCCGCCAATCGCATTCTAGGCGCCAACGCTATAGCCATCACAGCCGACTCAGCCTCGCTCCCCGAATCCCACAAGGCGGACGCTGAAGCCTTCGCCCTTGCACACGGCATCCGCCACGAATACATAGAAACCTGCGAATTCGATAATCCCGCTTACGTTGCCAATAACCCCGACCGCTGCTTCCACTGCAAGGACGAGCTCTTCACCCGCCTGGCCGCCGCCGCCGCTGAGCGCGCCATCGCCCATGTGATCTACGGCGTAAACGTAGACGACCTGGGCGACTACCGCCCCGGCCAAGGCGCCGCAAAACTCCACGGCGTAAAAGCCCCGCTAGTGGACGCCGGCCTGACCAAATCCGAAATCCGCGCCCTGTCTCAACGGGCCGGCCTCGCCACCTGGGACCGCCCCGCCTCAGCCTGCCTAAGCAGCCGCATCCCCTACGGAACGCCGGTAACAATTCAAAACGTGAAGACAGTAGACCGCGGCGAAGAAGCCATCCGCGCCCTAGGCTTCCGCCAATTCCGCGTCCGCTTCCACGGCGACATCGTCCGCATCGAAGTGTCCCCCGAAGAACTCGACCGCGCCATGACGCTCGATATGGCGCAAAAGTTCACCGCCATCTTCAAGCCCCTGGGCTTCCACTACGTCACGCTCGATCTCGAAGGCTACCGCCAGGGCTCGCTGAACGCCGTACTCAGTTAGGCCTGGATTTGTCCTTCTCGGGCCGGAGGTCCGGGAATTCTTCGTAGACCTTTTCGAAGACGTCTCGCGGTCCATAATCTAGTCCCGTTGACGGTTGGATCGGCAGGAAAACGCCGAGCTCGTCTTTTGGACTTACCCATTTTTGAATCGCAGATTCATCCATATCGCGATTTTCACCGTAGATGAGCTCAGTGCCATGTTCCAACTCGCCAGCTATCACGTTCAGATCGCGCAGTCCCCGGAAGCGAAATGTGACGCGCTTCCCGTCCATATTCTCGTAAGATTGCTCGCCAGCTGTCCCCAACTCCATCGCCTTTTCGTATGCTTCTTCCGGCGAATCAGCGCGGATCAGAATTAGATTTGTGTGGACGACGTTGCGCGGATCGTCTTCCACCGTTATCTGTTGAACGATGTCTGCCAAATACCACTTCGCATCTTCGGGAATGTAGCCCATAAACCCCTCGCTAACCGCAGTGCCTAGCTCACAAAACCCGTCACGGCTCTCAAAGTGGTGTAATGTGCAATAGTACTGAAGTCCCGGTCGCGATGCCATACCGGAACGCTGTGTTCGATCGCGATGGCCGCAACCAGGCAATCTACCGCGGATCGTACCGTATAACCCCTGCGCCGACCTTCGCGATAGATCGCCGCCGCCTTCACATAGAGGTCCAGCAGTACCGGTTCACTCAAGCAAGGAAAAGCCAATAGCCGCTCCTCAAAGACCTGATAAGAGGCTCGGTCCGAAAATCCCTGCAGAATCTCTTGCACCACCGGTGGACAGGTAACGAAATCAGCAAGTTTCGGTTCCACTTGCCGGATCAAGCCGCTGTCGCCTAGCAGCTCAATCCAAACCGAAGTATCGACCAGTATCACCGAACTGCCGTTTTACGGCGCGGACGACGACGCGGATGGTCATCCCGCATCTCCGAAAGATCACCTTTCCATAGCCCCTTGCCGAAGAACTGCGCGATGCTCCGCATCTTGTGTCGCCGCACCACATCGGCCAAAGCCTGGTTGACGGTTTCGGAATACGTTTTGGTACCCAGAGCTCGCCGAGCCTCCCGTAGCGCATCCCCATTTAACACAAGATTTGTACGTCTCATGTGTATAGTGTACCGCGCCTCGACGTAACAGAAATAACCCACGCCACCGCCAACACCACCACGCACCCGATCAAGTTGTACCAGAGATAAGCAATCGACGTGAACCGCGCCACCGCGAAAGTAGTCGCCTGTCCCGCCAGCACTCCCCAAAACGCCGCCGTCCCTCCAGCGCGTTTCATGAAGAACGCCACCACGAACACCCCCAGCATGCTTCCGTAGAACAAAGATCCTACCTGATTCACCGCCTCAATTAACGCCCCAAACCCCTGCGCGAAATTAGCGAACGCGACGGCATAAAGCCCCCAGAACACCGTAGCCACCCGCGACGCGAGCAGAAAATGCCGATCCGACCCCTCTCGGTGAAAATGCCTCTGATAAACATCGATCATACTGACTGTCGCCAGCGAATTGATCTCGCCCGAACTAGCCGACATCGCCGCCGTGAAAATCACGCCCAGAATCAGCCCCACCAAACCTCGTGGCAAATAGCGCGTGACGAACGAAAGAAAGATATAGTTCGTATCGCTATCCGAACTCAACTTCCCAGCTTCATCACGCACGGCGTTCACCTTCTGCTGAGCTGCGCGAAACTCCTCGCCCGATCCGCCGTCCTTCACCTTGCGCGCCGCCGTCTCCCGCTCATCGAGCGCCTGCCGATACCGCCCCTCCAGACCCCGGAACTCCGCCGACTGCTCCAGTCGCTTCAACTCCACCGGCTGAAACAACAGCGGAGGCCGCTCAAACACGAAAAACACAAACACCATCGCGCCGATGAATAAAATAAAAAACTGCACCGGGACTTTAGCCATTGCGTTCAGCAACAACCCCAGTCGGCTCTGCCCAATCGATTTCCCCGTCAAATACCGCTGCACCTGACTCTGATCCGTCCCAAAATAAGCCAGCATCAAAAACGTGCTGCCGATCAACCCGCTCCACAAGTTGTACCGGCCGTTCAAATCGAAATGCGTATCGACAGCATTCAGCCTCCCCGCAGCCCCCGCAATCCGCACGGCGTCGAAGAACGAAACATCGTGCGGGAGCTTCCAAATCGCAATCACCAGCGCCAGAATCAGCGCCCCCATGATCATCATCATCTGCTGCACATCAGCGTAAGTGACCGCCTTAATGCCGCCCAGCGTTGTATAGAGAATGATCAGCCCGCCCATCACGAGAGTGGTCACGTAGTAGGGCCACCCCAACACTACCGACATCACGATCGACGGCGCCGCCAGCGCAATCCCCGCGCCCAGCCCTCGCCCAATTAAAAAAATGATGGTTACCAGCGACCGCGTCTTTGCATCGAAGCGCTGCTCCAGATATTCGTAAGCTGTGTAAACTTTCGCCCGATGAAAAATCGGCACGGCTGTGGCCGACAGAATAACCATCGCCACCGGCAGTCCAAAATAGAACTGCACGAATCTCATCCCATCGACGTACGCCTGCCCCGTAGTCGAGATGAAAGTGATCGCGCTCGCCTGCGTAGCCATGATCGACAGACCCATGGCGTACCACGGCATCGTCTTTCCAGCTAGCAAAAATTGATTGACGCTGTTTGATCCCCGCCCGCGCCACAGCCCGTAAGAAACCAGGAATGCCAGCCACCCGAACAGGACGATCCAGTCAAGCGTCGTCATCTGTTCAGGCAGGCGGAGCGTAATGTTTCGTGAACAGCCAGGCGAGAAAGATCACTACCGCGAGAAACCCCAGCACGAAGCGGTAAACCCGTCCCCAAGTTTTCAAAAACGGAGGAGGCTCGTCTAAAATCGCTTTCTCGGGAAGCGGTTCCGCCATCACTGAACTTTCGCCGCGCTCAGCATGTTGGCGAACAAACGATATGCGCCCGGCACCCCGACCGGCAGCTGGCGGAACCAGTCGTACGAAGTGAAAATATACGCACCCTTGCCATAGCGTGTATACAACTCACCGCCCAACAATGCCTTCTCACCAGGATCGTGCGATTCCAACACACTCTGATACCTGGGATCCCACTCCGAAGCAAAATTCAACCCGCGCTCTTGCACCCATCCCTCGAAATCTCGCGCCGTAATCTCGTTCGGATAATGCAGCAGCACGTTATTCGGATTCGGGAACGTCACCGGAGCTTCCTCAATCGTCACTCGGTCGCGACCCGTCTTAATCGGATAAGGACCTACATGCGCCAACGTTGAACTTTCCGCCGCCTGCGCCGATCCCGGAGGGCCGCCTCCGTCCGGCGTATTGTATTGCACCACCAGCGTTCCGCCCTCTTCCACATATTTGAACAGCCGCTGATAATTCAACCGTAAGTCGGGCCGCGTGTTGAACGCCCGAACGCCGGTAACGATGGCGTCGTTCTTGCTCAAATCCCCATGCGCCAGATCTTCCGGAGACAAGAATGTCACCTGGCACCCCATCTGACGGAGCGCATCTGGAACTTCGTCGCCCGCTCCGGCAATGTAGCCGACATTGTGCGCCAGTATCTTAATATCGCTCCGCACGAGCCGCGCATCGGAGGCGGGGAACAGGGTCTGCGCCGGAAAATGCGGATAGTCGATGACACGCGTGCTGCTAGCAATGACGCGCCCGTCTACCGTCGCCACTGCCCGCATCGATACATCCGAATCGCTCGCTGGTGGCGAAAGCGTAAACCCCACCATCATTTGCTCGTCCGCCCCAGCTAGATCGAACTTCTGCGAAGCCGGCTCCGCCTTCCACCCCCCCGGCATCTCTAGATGAATCTCGCCGGAGGCCGTCCCCGTATTCGACTTTATGGGAATTTCCACCCGCCGTGCCTTGTTATCCGGGAACACCAGCGCCTCGCCCCCGAACTCCACGCTTACCGGAGGCACTACGGCCAAGGGTCGCGTCAACTCACCATAAACCTTATCAACGTAACGACGCTCCACCGCTCGCTTCAGTGTGATTTCCGTCCCGCCCGCTTGCAGCCGGAACTCCGCGGACAGCACCGGTGGATTCTCCGGATCTCCCACCAGCTCCTGCTTCGCCACCGAATACATCGCATTATCCTTCGGCAATTCCAACCAATAGGGCTGCGAATAAGGCTGGGCTTCCGGCACCGTAATATTCACCGGAAATTCCACAGGCTTGTTGTAAACCAGGACCGTGGGCGCCACGGTTGGCTGTGCCACGCCCGCCATCCCCAGCAATTTCACGCCGCGCAAAATGACCTCGCCCGGATTTCGCGCGAGCGTGGTCAACGTCACTTTGAAAGACCCTCCCGGCGTAACCGCGGGTCTGTCGGATTGCGCCTCCACTGAAACGCCCGCCGCCAGCGCGATCGCCTCATCCAGCTCCGCCAGCTTCTGCCCGGCCAGCGCGCTCTTGCTCGATTCGGCCACCGCTGCCATCGCAAAACGCGCCTTCGCGAGCACCCCCAACAGCGCTTCCGGATGCGCTGGCACAAACGCCGCTGCAGCCTGCTTTAGCAGCGCGTCGACTTCCGCGCCACCCTCCAGCCGCGGCCATCCAATATTGATGCTCTCGAAAATATCCTTGGTTGCTTTATCCCCGCGGTCCGTAACGAAGTAGTTAAGGACTGCACCCTTGCGCTCTGCCGTCCCCATGCCCTGGCTGCGATGTTCGCTCCGGCTCATTCCCGCGATTTCGTTATACGAGTACCCCAGCTCCGGCGAATAAGCGCCTAAATCCAATTGCAACTTGTCGGGAATCTTATCGACTTCCTTTTGCTGCTCAGCATTGAAAGCCGCCAAGTTGGTCATCAGCCGCTGCGCCTGCCAAGTCTTGACATACTTTAGTTGCTCTGGAAATCTCGCGGGATCCGCCGCCGCCGTAAACGCCTCTTTGCCCAGTATCGCCGACGCCTGATGCTGCCCATGCCCATCGCGCGGCGTCCCCGTGAAACGCAGAATAATCACGTCTGGACGAAAACGCCGGATGGCCCACACCACATCTCCCAGTAATTGCTCGCGCGGCCACTTGTTTCCCAGCGTCTCATCCACCGTCTTGGTAAAACCAAAATCGATAGCTCGCGTGAAATACTGCTCAGCCCCATCA
>JALYJH010000118.1 GCA_030775415.1 Acidobacteriota bacterium
GCCTTACATCGTGGTCGCGCTGAACAAAGTGGACATGGTGGACGATCCGGAGTTACTCGAACTGGTGGAGCTTGAAGTTCGCGAGCTGCTGACGAGTTACGGATTCCCGGGGAACGATCTGCCTGTCGTGAAAGTTAGCGCTCTCGGAGCACTGAACGGCGAAGCGCAGTGGGAAAAGACGGTTGACGAGCTGATGGAAGCGGTGGACAAATACGTTCCGATGCCGGAGCGTGTGATCGATCGTCCGTTCCTGATGCCGATTGAAGATATTTTCTCGATCCAGGGGCGCGGCACTGTCGTTACGGGGCGTATCGAGCAGGGGATTTGCAAGGTCGGCGAGGAAATGGAGATCGTGGGTTTCCGCGATACTCGCAAGACGGTGGTTACCGGCGTCGAGATGTTCAAGAAGCTGCTCGACGAGGGCCGCGCCGGGGACAACGTTGGATTGCTGCTGCGCGGTATTGAAAAAGATGACGTGGAGCGCGGGCAGGTGATCTCCAAGCCGGGTTCGATCAAGCCGCACAAGAAGTTTAAGGGCGAAGTTTACGTATTGAGCAAGGATGAGGGTGGCCGGCACACTCCGTTCTTCAAGGGCTATCGGCCGCAGTTTTATTTCCGCACTACGGACGTGACCGGAGTGGCGCAGTTGCCTGCGGGCATGGAAATGGTGATGCCGGGCGATAACGTTCAGCTGGAGATCGAGCTGATCACGCCGATCGCCATGGACAAAGGTCTGCGCTTCGCGATTCGCGAGGGCGGACGAACGGTGGGCGCGGGAACGGTCAGCGAGATTATCGAATAGAGGTCGAGTCAAATGGCGCGCGAAAATATCACATTTCAATGCACCGAGTGTAAGCGTAAAAACTACACCGGGATGAAGAACAAAAAGACGTCGACGGAGCGGCTGGAGATGAAGAAATTCTGTCCCTTCTGCCGTAAGCACCATCCGCACAAGGAGATCAAGTAACCAGCGCCACGCTGATCAAGTGATACACTGAGGTGGCTGGCCCTTGGCCACTAACCGTAGGGGCATAGGCTAACGGTAAACCAGCGGTCTCCAAAACCGCCTTTGGGGGTTCAAATCCCTCTGCCCCTGCCAGGCTTTCCGCACGGGATTTGTTGTTAAAAACAGGATGAGTAAAAATGGCTGAATCACAAAGCATCACAACAAAGGCCGCCGGCTGGCCCGCGCGCACCAAGGATTATTTCGAGGAGTTGCAGTTGGAGATGAAGCGGGTCACCTGGCCTAGCTGGAAGCAGGTGCGGGCGACCACAGGCGTAGTGATCTTCGCGGTGTTCGCGTTTGCGGCTTATTTTGCGGTGGTGGACACGCTGGTCGGCCGCTTTATCCAGAAGTTATTCGATACGTTTACCAAGTAAAGGCCGGCCATTATGTCCGCTGACATGCCCGAAGACAACCTACCCGAAGAAGACAATCAGACCGAACTAGCTGCTGCCGAGGAACCGGGAGAAGCCGCTGTCGCCGTTGACGAAGGGCCTCCCAAGCACTGGTACATCATCCACACTTATTCGGGGTTTGAGCAGAAGGTGGCCGACTCCTTGCGCAGCCGCGCGGAGGCGTTTGGGTTCGATCACCAGATCGGGCAACTGCTGATCCCGACTGAAGAAGTGGTGGAACTACGCAACGGGAAGAAAGTCACCAGCAAGCGGATGCTTTATCCCGGCTATGTACTGGTGGAAATGGAAATGAACGATGAGCTGTGGCACGCCGTCAAAGCCACGCCGCGCGTGACCGGGTTCGTGGGCGGCGGCGAGAAGCCAGTGCCGCTGACGGCGGACGAAGTGAATTCGGTGCTATACCGCCAGGCAACTTCGGCGGAGCGTCCGCGGCCCAAGCTCAGCTTCGAGAAGAACGAGAACGTGCGCATCATCGAAGGGCCGTTCGCCAACTTCTCGGGGAAAGTGGACGAGGTCAATCCGGAGCGCAACACGCTGCGTGTGATGGTGACGATCTTCGGGCGGTCGACGCCGGTGGAATTGGATTTCTTGCAGGTCGAAAAAGCTTAAACGGAAACTAGGAGTCAGTCAGAATGGCAAAGAAAATAACCGCCAACGTAAAATTGCAGATCCCGGCCGGGAAGGCCACGCCGGCGCCTCCGGTGGGAACCGCACTTGGTCCGCAGGGCGTCAACATCATGGAGTTCTGCAAGGCGTTCAACGCGAAAACGTCGGCGAAGGATCAGGAAGGTTTGATCATCCCGGTGGTGATCACGATTTACTCCGACCGTTCGTTCACGTTTATCACGAAGACTCCGCCGGTGCCGGTGCTGATCAAGCGCGCCGTGGGGATTGCAAAGGGATCCGCGGAGCCTAACAAGAACCGGGTGGGCAAGATCACGCTCAAGCAGGTGGAAGAGATCGCCAAGATCAAGATGCCGGATCTGAACTGTTTCACCGTGGAGGCGGCGATGAACTCGGTTAAGGGCACGGCGCGCAGCATGGGCGTGGACGTCGAAGCTAAAGTTTAAGCGCCGCTCGAATTCCGGCCCATTTTCAGATGTCTGCGTAGAGGACAGCTTGAAGCGACTCAATGTTGCTATCCCCAAAGTGGACGGCGGCGTGGAGTTGTACCCGATGAATGAGTGGTTGCCGCTCAAAGAAGCTGCGGTTGTAGGTTGATGCCGGTGGCTGAGACGGGGTAGCCAAGACCATTAGTGAAAACCTGCGTTACGCCATCAACGCCATTCCGGACGTGAGCCTGGTCGAGCACAGTCAGTCCTCAATCGATAAGCCGCCATTTTCAGGCCCTCTTCATTAACGGGCAGCTCGGGAGCCATAATAGAGGCAGAGGCTTGGTATGCAGGTTCACCTGGATGTCCCTGAAGAAGTAGCCCGGCAATTCGCGGGCGAGCCCGGCGGCATTACGCGAGCGGCGCTCGAAGCTCTCGCTATTGAAGGCATCCGTTCCGGTAAGCTGACCGTACATCAAGCTGGTCAATTGTTGGGAATTGTTTCGCGCTACGAGATGGATGGGTTTCTTAAGGCACACGGTGTGCTGCTGCCAATTACCATTGATGACGTGGTCACGGACACTAATACTGCCAATGCATTCTCGAAATGACTGTCGTTGTCGCCGACACGTCGCCTCTCAATTATTTGGTGTTGATCGGTCAGATCGATGTACTGCGCGGGTTGTACGGTAGGGTCGTTGTACCTCCAGAAGTACTTGCCGAACTTACCGATCATGGCGCTCCCCGCGAGGTACTGGAGTGGATTCAATCGCGGCCGGAGTGGCTGGAAATACGAGCGGTTCGCGGAGAACAGAACGATCCCGCCTTGCAGCAGATCGATCCCGGTGAACGCGCGGCGATTCTCTTGGCACAGCAGGAGCGCGATGTCCTGTTATTGATCGACGACGCGGCCGGCCGTATCGAAGCGAGCCGGCGTCACGTTCCGAAGACCGGGACGCTCGGTGTTCTCAGGGCCGCAGCTATGCGTGGCCTCTTGGATCTTCCGGAAACGCTGACCCGGCTGGGCATGACGAATTTCCGGGTTTCGCAGTCTCTTATAGAAGCTCTCATTACGGAAGATTCGAAGCGTCGCCCCACCGGTTAGAGTTCGTCGTCTCTGGTTTCGCGGGTTAGCAGCAGGCCTGCGATCGTCAGAACCGCGGCGGCGAATAAATAATAGCCGACGTATTGCAGGCCATAGTTCTTGGCGAGGCCGGTGGCGATATAGGGGGCGAAACTCGCGCCGAAAATGCCTGCCAGGTTGAACGTCAGCGAGCTTCCGGTATAGCGTACTTGCGTCGGGAAGAGTTCTGACAGGACGGTTCCAAGAGGACCGTAGGTTAATCCCATCAAAGTCAGTCCCAGAGCCATCATGGCCATTGCTCCCGCCGTTCCGGCCAGGAGCAGGGGGGCCATCACTAATCCGAAGGCGCCGATGGCGCAGGTCACCCAGAGTAAAGTGCGGCGGCGGCCGCGTTCGGCTAGAATTCCCCCGATGGGGATGGCGGCGGCGAAGAACAGGATGCCCACCAATTGCATCACCAGAAATTTCTCGCGGCTGTAGCCCAGCGCGGTGGTGCCCCAGGATAGTGCGAAGACAGTCATCAGATAGAACAGAACGAAGGTCGCAAGAGAGAGCAGGGTGCCGGCTAGAAGAGGGCCGGGATAATCGCGGAAGACCGTTAACAGCGGCACTTTTACGCGCTCGCGGCGGGTGAGGGCGTCGCGGAAGACGGGGGTTTCGGTGATGGTGAGGCGGACGTAAAGGCCCACCAGCACCAGAGCCGCGCTGGCCAAAAAGGGGATGCGCCAACCGAAGGCGAAGAATTGCTGGTCAGTAAGCCATCGGGAGAGGACAAGGAAGATTCCGCCGGAGAAAAGGAATCCGATGGGCGCGCCAAGTTGGGGGAACATTCCGTACCAGGCTCGTTTGCCAGGGGGCGCATTCTCGATCGCCAGCAGAACGGCTCCGCCCCATTCGCCGCCGAGACCGAGGCCTTGACCAAAGCGGCAGAGTGCCAGAAGCAGGGGCGCGGCTACTCCGATGGTTGCGTAGGTGGGGAGCGCGCCGATGGCGATCGTGGAGAGGCCCATGGTGAGGAGCGCGGCTACCAGCGTGGTCTTGCGGCCGACGCGATCGCCAAAGTGGCCAAAAAGCGCGGAGCCGAAGGGGCGCGCCAGAAACGCGATGGCGAATGTCGCTAGGGAGGCGAGCCTCGCCGAGGCGGGGTCGGACGCGGGAAAGAACAATTTGGGGAACACCAGGACAGCGGCGGTGGCGTAGATATAGAAATCGAAAAACTCGATGGTGGTGCCGATGAGGCTGGCGAACAACACCTGGCCCGGACGGTTGAGAGAGGAGCCTACGCTGAGGCGAGGCTTCGCGGTGGTTTCCTCAATTCGCATGCAACGCATTGCGAGTATAGCAAGCTCGAAATGAACGCCGTCCTAGGGAATGGTTCACGCCAGCACAACTTGAGCGCATTGGATTGCGGGAGCGCGCCACATTGACAGGCTTGCCGCCGCCGTGCGAAAATCCAACCGCATGTTGTGCCGCCTTGTCTGCGCGTTTTTGGCCCTGGCCGCCTTCCCTGCCCTGGCGCAGTCACAGCGCTGCGAGGAGTTGAACCGTCTTTCGCTGCCGGGGATTGCGATTCGCTCGGCGACGCCTGTGCCGGCCGGGATGTATGCGCCTCCGGGAGCGACTGCGCGCTCGGTGCCGGGGCTATGCCGGGTGGTGGCGACGGTGCTTCCGGAGCTGGGCTTCGAAGTGTGGCTGCCGGAAAAGTGGAACCGCAAGTACATTGGGGTGGGCAATGGCGGACTGGCGGGTAACATTGTTTACACCGCAATGTTCAATCCGGTGGAGCGGGGCTACGCGGTGAGCAGCACCGATACCGGACATGTAACTTCGAATACGAACGATGGGGCGTGGGCGCTGGGGCACATGGACCGAGTCATCAATTTCGGGCAGCGCGGAGTGCACGAGATGGCCATGGCGAGCAAGGCGATTATCAAAGCCTATTACAACGCCCCGCCGGCGCACTCCTATTTTCAAGGGTGCTCGTATGGCGGCAAGCAGGCGCTCACCGAGGTGCAGCGGTATCCCACTGATTTCGACGGCGTGGTGGCGGGCGATCCAGCGAACTGGTGGACCCGGCATTATTCGGGCGCACATATCTGGATTGCGCAGGCCGTGGACGGTGACGGCTGGCTGCCACCGCAAAAGGTCCAGTTGCTGGGCGATGTGGTGAACGCAGCATGCGACGTGCTCGATGGGGTGAAGGACGGGGTGTTGAACGACCCGCGGCGATGCCACTTCGATCCCGGCCTTCTGCGATGCAAGAGCGGGGATCAGCCGAATTGTTTGACGGGCGCGCAAGTGGCTGCGGTCCGCAAGATCTGGACGGGTCCGCGCGATGCCGAGGGCCAGCAGCTTTACCCGGGGCTGGAACCGGGAGGCGAGGCGGGGCCGGGCGGGTGGCTGCAATGGATCACAGGAAGTGCTCCAGGGCGGGGGGCGCACAGCGCGCTGGGGCTTCCGTTCATGAAAGACGTGGTGTACGAAAATCCGCAATGGGATTTCAAGACATTTCGTTACGACCCGCCGGCGCCGGGTTTTGAAAGCGATGTGGAGTATGTGGACGACAAGGTGGGACGCATTTTCAATGCGGTCGACCCTGATCTGCGGGCATTCCGGGCTAATGGCGGGAAGCTGATTCAGTATCACGGCTGGTCGGATCCGGACATTCCGCCGGGCAATAGCATTAACTATTACGAGAGTGTGGTGCGGCGCGCAGGGCGTAACAACACGTATGGGCTGCGCGACACCAAGGAGTTTTACCGCCTGTTCATGGTGCCGGGAATGCAGCATTGCACGGGTGGGCCGGGCACGCCGCGCTTCGATGCGCTGGGGGCTCTGGAACAATGGGTGGAGCAGAACAAGGCTCCGGAGCTGATTCTGGCGGGTCACGCTACCAACGGGCTGATTGACCGCACGCGTCCCTTGTGCGCTTATCCGCAGGAGGCGAAGTATAAGGGCAGCGGCAGCACCGATGACGCGGCCAATTTCACTTGCGCCGTTCCATGAGAAAACTTCTGTTTCTGATCGCACTCCGGGTGACGGCGCAGCAGCCTTGCGAGAACCTGGTGAAACTTACGCTGCCGGATGTGGCGATCGAATCCGCTACGCCGGTAGGGGCTGGGGATTTTCAATTGCCGGGGGGACCAACGGTAAAAGTGCCGGCTTTCTGCCGCGTGGTGGGATTGGTGAAACCCGAGTTGAAGTTTGAATTGTGGCTGCCGGCGCAGTGGAATCGCAAGTATATTGCGGTGGGCAATGGCGGCATGGCGGGATCGATTGTTTTCGCCGCGATGGTGGACCCGCTGAACCGGGGTTATGCGACGGGGAGCACGGACACGGGGCATAGCGGTTCAACTGACGATGGGAGTTGGGCTCTGGGGCATTTGGATCGTCTGATCAACTACGCTTATCGCGGCATCCATTTAATGGCGCAGGCGGATAAGGCGATCGTGCAGGCGTTTTATGGGGCAGCGCCGGTTCACTCCTATTTCAACGGATGTTCGTTCGGAGGCAAGCAGGCGTTAACGGAAGCGCAGCGTTATCCGAAGGATTTTGACGGCATTATCGCGGGCGATCCGGCCAATAACTTCACGCGGCACTACATCGGCGGACATTTGTTCGACGCGCTGGCGATGGACGGGGAGGGCTATATTCCGGCCGCGAAGGTTCCGCTGATCGGTAACGCGGTGAACGCCGCTTGCGATGCGCTCGATGGGATTAAGGACGGCGTGCTCAGCGATCCGCGGCGGTGCCATTTCGAGCCGGCGAGCCTGCAATGCAAAAATGGCGATGCCGCGGACTGCTTGACAGCAGCGCAGGTCGCGGCCATTCGCAAGATTTGGGCGGGGCTGAAAGACACTGACGGGCAGCAGATC